>CBFCWS010000150.1:0-7650 GCA_965601765.1 uncultured Ilumatobacter sp.
AGCCGTCGACGCTGCGGGGCACGACCTCCGAGATGTGCGGGTGCACCAGATGCACGCCCTGCACGACCATCCGTACCTCCACGGCGCGTACGGACCCAACCTGAAGCACCTCGCCTACTTCCTGTCACACGTCACCCGGCAGCCGTTCGAGGACGGCCACATCGGACTCGTCCCCGCCCACTTCTCCGAGGTCTTCAGGATGATGCGGGCCCGCACCGAGGACCCGCTGGTGCTCGCTGCCGCGTCGCCGCCGGATCGGCACGGCTACTTCTCCCTCGGGGTGTCGGCCGACTACACGTCGAGCTTCATCGGCCGGGCTCGGTTCTTCCTCGAAGCGACCGAGAACATGCCCCGGACGTTCGGGCGCAACCAGATCCACATGAGTCAGGTCGAGGGCTGGTGCCAGACCGACCGACCGCTGGTCGACGTCCCGCCGCGCCAGCCGGGCGACACCGACCGACTGATCGCGGAGTACATCGCGGAGCGCATCCCGAACGGTGCGACGATCCAGACCGGCATCGGCGCGATCCCGAACGCGATCATGGCCGCTCTCTCCGACCACAGTGATCTCGGCGTGCACACCGAGTTGCTGTCCGACGGCGTCGTCGACCTGATCGAGTCGGGGGTCGTCAACGGCACGAAGAAGCTTCTCAACCGCACCAAGACCGTCGGCACGTTCGCGCTCGGCACGAGCCGCCTCAACGACTTCCTCCACGAGAACACCGCCGTCGAGCTGTGGCCCGTCCGGTACGTCAACGATCCGGGGATCATCGGCCGCGAGCGCGGCTTCGTCTCGATCAACGCCACCCTCTCGGTCGACTTCTACGGCCAGTGCGCCTCGGAGACGATCGGCGGCCGTTACTACTCGTCGTCCGGCGGACAGAACGACTTCGCCCGCGGCGCGATGAACTCGGACGGCGGTCAGGGGTTCGTCGTGCTGCACTCGACGACCAGCAACGGCACCTCACGCATCGTCCCGCAGCTGGCGGCGGGCGAGGTGGTGACGACACCGAAGAACACCGTCGACAAGATCGTGACCGAGCACGGCGTCGCCGAACTGCGGGGCCGGTCGATCCGCGAGCGCACGCGAGCCCTGATCGCGATCGCCCACCCCGATCACCGCGACGAGCTCACCCGCCAGGCCGCCGATCTCCACTACGTCTGAACGAGCCGACGCCTTCCTCCTCCCCACGGTCTCGCCGCCGTCCCGATTCGTCGGTCAGCGGATGGAGAAGAGGTTGGCGATCCGGGCCCGGATCTCCTCGGCGTCGATCTCGCCCGCCTGGGCGACGATCAGCCCGCGCTCGTCGACGAAGTAGGTGACCGGGTAGGAGAGGATCCCGGCGGCACCGACCCATCGAAAGCCGTCGTCGCGGAGCAGCTCGTAGATGACGCCGCGTTCGTCGGCGAAGCGCTGCATCGCGTCGACGGTGTCCCGCGGGTTGACCCCGATGATGTCGATGCGGTCGCCGAACTCGCGGTCGATCGCCGCGAAGTCGGCGAGCTCGCGAGCGCACGGCGGGCAGGTCGAGAACCAGACGTTGACGATCTTCGGGCGGTCGGCCTCGCCGTCGATCCGACGCTCGGCACCCTCGACGTCGAGCAGGGCGACGTCGGGGAGGGCGACACCGGTGAGGTCCCGGCTGGTGAGATCGTCCGGCGGCTCGTCGAAGATGCCGGGTTCGGTGAGCACGAAGTCCCCGTCGTACTCGGGGCTGTCGTCGAGCGCGCCGGCGAGCCACCTGCCGCCGATCACCGAGACGATCGCGACGATGATCCCGGCCGCGGCGGCGATCACCACGGTGCGACGATCCACCCCGTCGAGGCTAGGCGGCGGGGTGCCGTCGCGCGCAGCGACCCTGCACCGGCCGGACCCCTGGGGGTGAGGGGTCCGGCCGGTGCGCCTCCGCCGATCGTGTCGGTCCGGTCACGCCGGGGATCGCGTGCCGTCGACCACGCCCAACTCGTCGACGACGACCGGCGGGCGCGGGTTCTTGGGCGGCCGCCCACCGGGACGCTTGTTCGCCACGATGCGCCCGCCCGAGAGCAGCTCGCCGCCCCAGACGCCCCAGGGCTCTTCACGATCGAGGGCGCCGGCCAGGCACGACTCGGCCAGCGCACACCGGGCGCAGATCGCCTTGGCGCGGGCGATGTCGAGCACGTGGTCGGAGAAGAACAACGGGGTGAGGGTGCCGTTGCCGTCGGCGCAGCGGGGCTCGGCAACGGTCGAGACGGAGGTCTCGTCGAGTTCGGGGAGTTGGTAGATGGCCATGAGATGTCCTGTGCGGTGAAAGTCGTCGTGTCTCGTCCGTACCGGCGGCGAAAAAGAAGAAGGCCGCCGGGCGGATTGCCCGGCGGCCTCGGTCGAGGTGATCGATCCTGTCGTCTAGGTCGACCTCGTCCTGAAGAGCCGGGTGGTGGTGCCGTCGTGCTCGATGCCGGTCGGGGCGCACATCGGAGAAGACCCATTGGTCCCCTGTGTCCAGGCAGCATCGACGCCTGGCGTGGCGAGCCGGGGCACGTTCGCGCCGACGCCGATGCGCGCCCGACCGAGCGCTCGGCTCGTCGGTGTCGTCATCTTCATCATCGGGCGTCCTGTCGTGTCGGGTGGGTTGCTGCCGGCCGCGCCGGTTCGGTGGCGCACGGAACACACAACCACGGCCGGATGGGCCGGGTCAAGGAGGTTTCTCGCGCGTTGGTCACGCGACGAGATGCGGCGGCAGCGGCACCTCGTCGACGAGGAGCACCGGACGAGGGTGCTTGGGTGGCCGACCGCGCCCGCGCTTGACGGCCACCACGGCCCCGTCCACGAGCAGTTGACCTCCCCAGACGCCGTACGGCTCGCTGCGCTCGAGCGCCCGCGCGAGACACGACGGGGCGAGCGCGCACTTCGCGCAGATCGCCTTGGCCCGTGCGATCTCGTGTTCGGACTCGCCGAAGAACAGATGCGTGAGCGTGCCGTTGCCATCCGCACACCGTGCGCGGGGTCGCACCGGTGGGTCGGCGACGGTCAGCGCACCGGAGGTGTCGGGGCGGTCGATGGTGGCGCAGTCGGACATCTCGTCGTTCACGACCTTCCAGAGCGCGCAGCCGACCGATTCGTTCACACTTTCCGGTGAGACGATCGTCACACCCCCGCACCCACCGTGACGAAGCAAGCCTGGCTTGCTTCGTCACGGGACGGTCTCCGGGGCGAGCGTGGCAAGATCGTGCCGATGCCGGCCTGGTTCGACGTCGCGATGTTCACGATCGGCTGGTCGCTGGGATGGCTGCTGCTGTGGCGACGGAGGCCCCTGCCCGCGGGCGGCGGCGTCGGTCGGCAGCCGGTGTCGATCGTCGTGCCGGCGCGCAACGAGGCGCATGCGATCGGAGGGCTCGTCGCCGACCTCGTCGACCAGGTCGGACCGGACGACGAGATCATCGTCGTCGACGACCGATCCGACGACGGCACCGCGGGCGCCGCCGCCTCGGCGGGCGCCACGGTGATCTCGGCAGCCCCTCCCCCACCGGGTTGGCTCGGCAAGCCGAACGCCTGCCTGACCGGGCGCAGGGCGGCGACGAACGAGATCCTCGTCTTCGTCGACGCCGATGTCAGACCGCGCGACGGATTCGTCGACGCGATCGCCGCCGCGGTCGCCCGCAACCCGGACGGCCTGACCTCGGTCCAGCCGTGGCACGAGCCGGGCTCCGCCGCCGAGCAGCTGTCGATGTTCTGCAACGTGGTCGCCCTCACGGGGAGCGGGTCGTTCTCGGCATGGGGTCGGTGGGTGCGACCCACGATGGCGTTCGGGCCCGTGATGGCGACGACCGGCGGCGCCTACGACGCCGGCGGCGGCCACGCCCATCCGACGGTCCGTTCGCGGATCACCGAGGACATCGCACTGGCACGTCTCCTCCCGCCCGTCGTGCTCCACGCGGGCCGAGGGCGGGTGTCGTTCCGCATGTACCCCGGCGGGCTGTCCGACCTCGTGCGCGGCTGGACGCGCACGCTCGCAGCGGGCTTCGGTGCGGCGAGCCCGACCGCGACGGTAGCGACGATCGGGTGGATCTGGGCGTTGTCGGCCGCTCCGTTCCTCGCGTGGTGGGCGTACGCGCTCGCGGCAGCGCAGGTCGGCCTGCTGGCGCGGCGCGCAGGGCGCTTCAGCCCGCTCCTCGCGGCGGTCTACCCGTTCGCGCTGGCCGTGTTCGTGGTGATCCTGATCAGATCGACCTGGCGCTACGCGACGCGCAGGTCGGTCGGCTGGAAGGGCCGGCGCGTCGACGCCCGCTGAGGCACCGGCGGTCGACCCCGCCACACGGCAGCAGTCGCCGGTAGCACGTGTCGCGGCAAGCGGTGGCGAGCTCGGGATGCGCAACCGGAGACGTCGATCGACCGAACACGTCGGCGAGCGCAAGCCTGGATCGAGCGCAGCGAGCCCATCGGGATGGGATCCATCCGCGCCGCCACGAACGGCCCACCCGCACGAGCGGCGCCACCGGACCGGGTCGGCCGGTGGGCGACGCCCGATCAGGCGACGTCGAGCAGGATCTTGCCGATGTTCGCATCGGCCTCCATGTGGCGGTGGGCGTCGACGATGTCGTCGAGTGCGAAGCGGGTGTCGATGACCGGTCGCAACGACCCGTCGTCGAACCGCGGCAGCATCTCGGCGACGAAGCGCTGCACGCGCACGATCTTCTCCTCGATCGGCCGGGAGCGCAGGGTCGTGCCGATCCAGTGGACGCGCTTCACCATCAGCAACCCGAGGTTGACCTGGGCGGAGGGACCGCCCATCAGCCCGACCTGCACGATCGTCGTCCCGGTGGCCGCGACCGCGAGGTTGCGGTTGGCCTCCTCGCCCCCGATGACGTCGAGGATCACGTCGACGCCACCTGGCACCGCCGCTTTCAGCTCGGCCGCCCAGTCGGCGGGCGAACGTTCGAGCACGAGGTCGGCACCGAGCTCACGACACGCATCCATCTTGCCCGCCGAGCACGTCACCGCGATGCGGGCCCCGACTGCCTTGGCCACCTGGATCGCGGCGGTGCCCACACCCGATGCTCCGGCGTGCACGAGCGCCCAGCGCCCACTGGCGAGCCCGCCCTGGAAGATGAGCGCGTCCCAGGCGGTGAGGAAGACCTCGGGGATCGCGCCTGCCTCGGCGAGATCGACCCCGGCCGGGATCGGCATCGCTTGACGTGCATGGGTGACGACACGGCTGGCGTTGCACGCGCCGGCCTCGATCCCCATCACCCGGTCGCCGACCTTCCAGGAACGCACACGCTCGCCCACCGCGGCGACGGTTCCCGCGTACTCGAGGCCGAGGATCTCGACCTCGCGCCGGATCGGGTCGGGGTAGGCGCCCATGCGCTGGAGCACGTCGGCCCGATTGCACGCCGAGTGGGCGACGTCGACGAGGATCTCGTCGGGCCCGGGGGCCGGGTCGTCGACCTCCATCACCTCGATGACCTCCGGACCGCCGTACCTGGTGACAACCGCTGCGCGCATGGGGCCAGTGTGGTGCATCCGGGCCCCACGACCGACACCCGGTCGGTCAGGTCGCGTCGTCGCCGGCGGTCACCGCATCGGCCGCGGCCTCGTCGTCGACCGATGCCGCGATCGTGGCGGCGAGCCGGGCGGCGACGTCGTCGGGGCGGGCGAAGACGAGCTCACGGTAGAGGCGGAGCTCGTCGACGCTCTCGCGGATGTCGTCGAGCGCCCGATGGCTCCCCTGCTTCCAGCCTCGGTGCTGGAGCACGTCGGGGTACCACCGACGGACGAGCTCCTTGATCGACGACACGTCGACCGAGCGGTAGTGCAGGTGCTCCTCGATCTCGGGCAGGTAGGCGGCGAGGAAGCGACGGTCGGTGCCGATCGAGTTGCCGCACAGGGGTACCGCCCGAGTCCCGGGGACGTGCTCCTTGATGAATGCCAGCGTCTCCGCGCCCGCCTCCTCGAGCGTGATCGTCGACGCCTGGATCTGATCGAGCAGACCCGACGAGCGATGCATCTCGACGACGACCGGTTGCATCCGTTCCAGGACGTCGTCGGGTTGGTGGATCACCAGGTCGGGGCCTTCGGCGACGATGCTCAGGTCGTCGTCGGTCACCAGGGTGGCGATCTCGACGATGACATCGCTCGTGTGATCGAGGCCGGTCATCTCGAGATCCATCCACACGAGCATCGTGGCGAGGATAGTGGCACCCCGTGCGAGCATTGAGGTGTGGCCGACCCGTCCTTCGCCGACGTCCTCACCGTCGAGGGTGTGGAGGAGTCGCTGGTGCTCCGTTCGGCGTTCGGCTTCATGGCGTACCACGGCGGCGGACTCGAGCAGATGACCGACGTCATCGCCGCAGCTGCCGCGGAACGTTCCGGCGCCTCGTACTACGGCATCGTCCACCCGCCGGGTTGGTCGGCCCACGTCTCGTCGATCGACGTCGATCCTGCGGCCTCCCCGCAACTCGACGCGTTCCTCGCCCATGTCCGCGTCGTCGTCACGGTGCACGGCTACGGACGGCGGTGGCTGATGACGTCGATCCTGCTCGGGGGCCGGAACCGCGAGCTCGCGAGCGACCTCGCCGGCGACGTGCGGGCCGCGCTGCCGGCGTATCGCATCGTCGACGACCTCGACGACATGCCGACCACCCTGCGAGGTCTGCACCCGCGCAACCCGGTCAACCTGCCCACCGAGCAGGGCGTGCAGGTCGAGCTCCCGATGCGGGCTCGCGGGCTCGGACCGATGTGGTGGGACTGGGAGTCGGGGCTGACCCCGCACACCGACGCCCTGATCGGGGCCCTCGCCCGAACCGCCACACGGTGGACACGCCGAGCCGCCGACGACCCGGCGCCCACCTGATCCGGTCGTGTGCTGGCGCGTCTCTTCGGGCTCCGGGCGACGCTGGACCGCACGTCGTCGCGTACCGTCGTCGGTGTGCACGAAGATGTCGCACTCGTCGAGGAGCGCATCGCGCGCGAGGTGTTCGAGCGGGTCGTCTCGCTGATCGAGCGTGACCGCATCGACGTGAGCGTCACCGCCGGACCCACCGTCGGGGACCAGGCGCCGATCCAGCCGGGCGACCCGTGGGGTCCGCCGTGGGCGACGACCTGGTTCGTCGTTCGCGGCGAGGTGCCTGCGGCGTGGACCGGCGAGCACGTCGCGCTGGAGCTCGACCTCGGGTTCAGCTCCGTCCAGGCCGGGTTCCAGTGCGAGGGTCTCGTCGTCGACGGAGCCGGACGACCGGTGCACGGGCTGCACCCCCGCCGCACCCGCATCCGGCTCGATCCCGCCCCCGGGCCGTTCGCCGTCACGGTGGAAGCCGCGTCCAATCCGAGCCTCCAGCAGTTCCGTCCCTCCGACCTCGGCTCGCCGACGACCGCCGGCGACCGGCCGCTGTACCGCTTCGGAGGGGCCCGCCTCGCCCGCGTCGACGACGACGCCGAGGCGCTCACCCACGACCTCGACGTGCTCGGCGGGCTGATGCGCAGCCTCGCGCCGGCCGACCCGCGCCGGAGCAGGCTCCGGAGCACGATCACCTCCGCACTCGACCGCGTCCCCGACGTCCCGGCCATGCGGGCGACCATCGCTCCCGCCCTGGCGGCCACCGGCGCGGCGGGGCGGCACACGATCGTGGCGACCGGCCACGCCCACATCGACACCGCCTGGTTGTGGCCGA
>CBFCWS010000151.1:0-7624 GCA_965601765.1 uncultured Ilumatobacter sp.
GAAGATCCGCACCTACAACTTCAAGGAGAACCGCGTGACCGACCACCGGATCGGGCACACGGTCTACCGGCTGGCCGACGTGCTCGGCGGGGATCTCGACCTGGTGATCGAGGCGCTGCTCGACGACGAGCGGGGCCGGCTGCTCGCCGCGCTCGACTCGTGAGCACGTCGATCCGCGATCTGTGGGTCGACACCGCGGAGCAGGTGCCGCGCCACGAGGCCAGGTGGCTCTGCGAGGTGGCGGTCGGGCTCGACGGCGAGGAGTTCCACGACGCCCTCGCCGAGCCGGTCACCGAGCGGATGGTGGCGCACCTCGACGCGATGCTGGCCCGCTACCGCGCGGGGGAGCCGCTCGCGTACGTCCTCGGCCGCTGGGGGTTCCGTCGACTCGATCTCGCGATCGACCGGCGGGTCCTGATCCCGCGGCCCGACACCGAACGCGTCGTCGAGGTCGTGATCGAGCTCGCGGGCGGCCGAGCCGCGACGATCGCCGATCTCGGGACCGGGAGCGGTGCGATCGGGCTGGCGCTCGCCGACGAGCTCCCGCTCGACGGGACCCGCGTGGTGATCACCGACGTCGACCCCGACGCCCTCGATGTCGCCCGGGCGAACCTCATCGGTCTGGGCCGGGCGGCCCGCAACGTCACCGTCGCGGCGGGGAGCTGGTTCGACGCGTTGGAGCCGGGCGACCGGTTCGACGTCGTCGTCAGCAACCCGCCCTACGTGGCGACCGGCTCACCGTTGCTCGACCCGGCTGTTGCCGAGTGGGAGCCCACGTCGGCGCTGCTCGCCGGCCCCGATGGGCTCGACGACATCCGGCACCTGGTCGAGCACGCTGCCGTCCACCTCGCCGACGACGGCTGGCTCGTGATCGAGATCGGCGCCGACCAGGGCGGAGCGGTCCTCGATCTGCTGCGAGGCGCCGGATACCGCGACGCCGACATCCGGCAGGATCTCGGGGGCCGCGACCGCATCGCCGTCGGCCGTCGTGGATCCGGTGCCTGAGCCGGTCGCCGCGACCGTTGCCGTCCGGGCTCCGGGGTCGCAGGTAGCGTGCGCGCATGAGCGATGAGCAGGCCGACGAGCAACTCGGGCGCTACCGGTCGAGCATCGACAACATCGATGCCGCGCTGGTCCACCTGCTCGCCGAGCGGTTCAAGATCACCCAGGAGGTCGGCCGCTACAAGGCGATGAGCGGTCTCCCCGCGGCCGATCCCGAGCGCGAGAGCCGCCAGGTCGATCGTCTGCGATCGCTCGCCGAGCAGGCCGGCCTCGATCCGGTCTTCTCCGAGAAGTTCCTCCGGTTCATCGTGGCCGAGGTCATCCGCCATCATCAGCGCATCGCTGAGCGGGAGACCGATCCGCCCGATTGAATCGAAGGGGCATGGAACGGTTCGACATCGCGATCATCGGCGGCGGCCCCGCCGGTGCGGCCACCGCGATCCGTGCCGCTCGGGCCGGGGCGCGCGTCGTGGTCGTCGAGAAGGGCCCGCACGGACGCGACAAGGTCTGCGGCGACGGTCTCACCCCGCGGGCGGTCGCCGCGCTCGACGAGCTGCGCATCCCGCTCGACGGTGCCCACCTGATCGACGGCCTGCGCATGATCGCCGGCAAGCAGGTGCGCGAGTTGCCGTGGCCGGCGACCGACCGGTTCCCCGGTCATGGCGCCGTGTGGCCGCGCCGGCGTCTCGACGCGGCGCTGATCGATGCCGCGGTCGACGCCGGCGCCGACGTCCGATTCGAGACCAACGGCGAGCCGGTGCTCGACGACGACGGCCGTGCGGTCGGCATCGACACCCCGCACGGGCGGATCGCCTCCGATCTCGTCGTCGCCGCCACGGGTGCGCCGGGCGCGGTCGCACGTCTCCTCGGCGCCGATCGCGACCCCGACGAACCGTTCGGTCTGGCGATCCGCGCCTATGTCGAGAGCCCCCGTCACGCCGACCGGCACCTCGAGGCCTGTCTGACGATCAGGGACCAGCACGGCACCTGGGTGCCCGGCTACGGCTGGATGTTCCCGTGCGGCGACGGCACGGTCAACATCGGTGTCGGGGCGCTGTCGACGATGAAGGGCTTCAAGTCGCTCAACCTCAACCATCTGCTCGAGAGCTACCGGCACCTGGTGCGCGACTCCTGGGAGATCGGCCCCAACCTCGGTCGTCCGCGAGCGTGGCGGCTCCCGATGAGCACGCAGCGGCGCCACGGCCCCGGCTGGGTCGCCGTCGGCGACGCGGCGGGGCTCGTCAACCCGATGAACGGCGAGGGGATCGACTACGGCCTCGAGTCGGGCATGCTGATCGCCGACCTGTTCGTCGCGGATCCGGCGAGCGCCGCGGTCGAGTACGACCGGCTGATCGGTGAGCGCTTCGACGCCTTCCTGCAGACCGGCCGCCGCTTCGCCTTCCTGATCGGCCATCCCCGGCTGATGCGGACCGGGCTGCGCGTCGCGGTCGGGACCCAGTCGATCGCCAACATCACGCTCCAGGTGATGGGCAACCTGGTCGACGGC
This sequence comes from uncultured Ilumatobacter sp., assembly GCA_965601765.1. GTDB lineage: Bacteria > Actinomycetota > Acidimicrobiia > Acidimicrobiales > Ilumatobacteraceae > Ilumatobacter. The sequence goes on from CBFCWS010000151.1 coordinate 2,510, forward strand.
CAGACCCCCGGCGCCGCCGGGCACACCCTGCGTGCGGCCGAGAAGGTCTTGGCGACCGCCGACCCCGTGCTCCGCAAGACCCGCGCCGCGGCCTGACCGCCGCGCGCCCCGTCACGACGGTCCGACCGCGTGCACCGATCGCACGATCGCGATCAGTCGAGCAGCTGGACCGGAGGTTCGCGTCGCTGCCTGACCGCCAGCACGACCATCGTGATGACGGTCAACGGGAGGATGAACACCAGGACCGCCACGGCGTGTGCGTCGCGCCACGCGTGATCGGCAGCGTCGAGCACCAGGTAGACGATGTAGGCGGCGTAGAACACGAGGAAGGCGATGCCCTCCCAGCGCAGGAGGGCGTAGCCGTTCCAGAAGATCGGCAGGCAGGCGATCGCGACGGCGACCATCACCGGCAGGTCGAGCGCGAGCAGACCGTCCGGGATCGGCAGTGCCGAGGGTGAGATCGTCGCCGTGATGCCGAGGACCGCCAGGATGTTGAACAGGTTCGATCCGATCGCGTTGCCCACGGCGAGGTCGCGCTGGCCGCGCGCCGCGGCCAGCACCGAGGTCGCGATCTCGGGGAGCGACGTCCCGACCGCCACGACCGTGAGCCCGATCACGAGCTCGCTCACGCCGAGCCACTCGGCGATGTCGGTGGCTGCCTCGACGAGCGCCGAGGCGCCGATCACGAGGCCGACGAGGCCAGCGAGCACGAAGCCGATGTCGAGCACGGGAGAGCTGTCGCGCAGCTTCTCCACCGAGAGCCCCTCGGTGTACTCGTCCTGGATGACCTCGTCGGATCCACGTCGGGCCGAGATGACCGTCCAGCTCACGTAGACCACGAGGAGCACGACGAAGAGGACACCCTCCCAGCGTCCGAGCTGGTTGTCGAGCCCGAGGACGACGACCAGCAGCGAGAGGGCGATCATGATCGGAACGTCGATGCGGACGAGCCGCTGGGCGACGACCAGGCCGCCGCCGATCGTCGCCGCCAGTCCGAGCACGAGCAGGATGTTGGCGATGTTCGATCCGACGACGTTGCCGACCGCGAGATCGGCCTCGTCCCGGAAGGCCGCCCCGACGCTGACCGCGAGCTCCGGCGCGCTGGTGCCGAACGCCACGACGGTGAGGCCGATCACGACCGGCGACAGACCCGTTCGTGCGGCGAGCCGCGCCGAGCCCCGCACGAGCCCCTCGGCCCCGCCGACGAGTGTGATGACACCGACGACGAAGAAGACGGGGGTCAACGCACTCACGGGTGCCACAGTCTGGCGACCGTTCGCGCTCACCGAAACGCGGGCGGTGTCAAACGGTCCGGTCCCGGTCGATCGCCCGTCGACGGTGTCGTCGCTGGAACGCGCACGCGACGAGCTGGCATGATGTCGCCATGCGCATGTGATGAGGCCGTCCGTTCGCTCCGAGGAGATCTCCGCATGCCCGCAACCCTGACCGCACGTGGTCTCACCGTCGTCCGCGGCGACGCCTTCGTCCTGCGCGACATCGACCTGACCGTGAGTCCCGGCCGGCGCGTCGGCGTGGTCGGGCCGAACGGGGTCGGCAAGACGACGCTGCTCGCGACCTGCGCGGGGGAGATCGCGCCCACGGCCGGCACGGTCGGGCTCGACCCGCCGTCGGCGGCGATCGGCTGGCTCCACCAGGAACCGGATCGCGTCGGTGGGACGGTGCGCACGCTGCTGCACGAACGGACCGGTGTCGCCGCCGCGCAACGGACGCTCGACGAGGCGGTGGCGGGCGTCGCCGCCGGCGCACCACGCGCCGCCGAGCGCTACGACGACGCGCTGCATCGATGGCTCGCGCTCGGCGCTGCCGATCTCGACGCCCGGATCGGTCGGGTCGCGGCCGATCTCGGATTCGGCACCGACGTGCTCGACCAGGCGACGGGGTCGCTCTCGGGGGGCGAGGCGGCCCGCGTCGGCCTGGCGGCACTGATCCTGTCCCGCTACGACCTGTACCTGCTCGACGAGCCGACCAACGATCTCGATCTCGACGGGCTGGAGCGACTGGAGTCATGGGTGCTCGGCCTCGATGCGGGTGTGATGCTCGTGAGCCACGACCGACGGTTCCTCGAGCGGGTCGTCACCGATGTCGTCGAGATCGACGAGTTCGCACGCACCGCGACGACCTACGGTGGCGGCTGGGGCTCGTACGTGGCCGAGCGGGAGCGGGCCCGCGCGCACGCCCGGGCCCGCTTCGAGGAGTACGACACCGCACGTCGGTCGCTCGCCGAGCGGGCCCAGCGTGAGCGCGAGTGGGCCCAGCGCGGTCGCGCGCGCGTGCGGCGCTCGATGGCCGACGAACCCGACCGCAACATCCGCAGGTACCGGCTCGACCAGACCGAGCGGCTCGCTGCCAGATCCGCGCAGACCAAGCGCGCCATCGATCGTCTCGACGAGGTCGACGAACCCCGCGAGCCGTGGGAGCTGCGGCTGACCATCCCCGATGTGCCGCGCAGCGGCGACATCGTCGCCCGCCTCCGGGGTGCCGTCGTCGAGCGCGGCGGGTTCCGGCTCGGGCCGGTCGACCTGCTCGTCGAGTTCGGCGAGCGGATCGCGATCGTCGGGGCCAACGGCGCCGGCAAGTCGACGCTGATCGACCTGATCCTCGGCCGCTGCGTGCCCGTCGCAGGGAGTGCTTCGCTCGGCGCGGCGGTGTCGGTCGGCGAGATCGAGCAGGTCCGCGGACAGCTCGCGACGGGCGAGACCCTGCTGCGGACGTTCACGGAGGCGACGCAGCTCGACGTCGCCGCGTCGCGGACCCTGCTGGCCAAGTTCGGACTGGTCGCCGACCACGTCACCCGACCCACGGCGTCGCTCTCGCCGGGTGAGCGGACCCGGGCGACGCTCGCGCTGCTCCAGGCCAACGGTGCGAACCTGCTCGTGCTCGACGAGCCGACCAACCATCTCGACCTGCCCGCGATCGAACAGCTCGAACAGGCCCTCGAGGCGTACGCCGGGACGCTGGTGCTCGTCACGCACGACCGGGCGTTCCTCGAACGGGTCGCCTGCACCCGCACCGTCTCGGTCGACGCCGGGTTGGTGACGAGCCGATGAGTCGACCGCGCACCACGGGCGTGATCCGTCCGGCCCGAGCAGACGACCTCGATGCGGTCGTGGAGCTCGCCGTCGACGCCCAGTCCGACGCGCAGCGCCGGTGCGCGTATCTCTCCGATGACGCGGCGTCCATCGCTGCGGACGTCGCCGGGGTCGAGGCACCCGACGGCGGGCCCTGGCACCACGCCGCAGCCATCGCCGAATCCGACGACGGTCGGCCCGTCGGGTGGCTGCTCGCCGAGTCGGACCCGGCGATGGGACGGATCTGGTGGTGGGGGCCGCTCGTCGCCGGCCACGACCGGCTCGACGTCGATCTCCGGGCGTCCGTCGCCGATCGCCTGTTCGGCGCGCTGTCGAACGCGCTGACCGGGTTCGACCAGCACGAGCTCGCGGTCGACGCCGGATCGGCGCTGCTCGCCGGGTTCGCGGAGCGTCACGGGTTCCGGCGCGAGGAGGCGTCGGTCGCGTTGCGGACCGAGCCGCTGTCGGTGGGCTCGTGGCCGAGTGTCCCCGACGTCGTCGCAGCATCGGAAGCGGATCGCGCCGCGCTGGCGAGCCTCCACGACCGGCTCTTCGCGGGGTCGCACACCACCGGTGCGCGACTGCTCGACGGCGACAGCACCGTGCTCGTCGTGCGCGACGGCGGCGACCTCGCCGGCTACGTCGTGACCGAGCTCCAACACGACGGGTCGCTGTACGTCGACTACGTCGGGGTCGCCGAGACGGCGCGGCGTCGAGGCCTGGGCGGTTCGCTGGTGAGCGCAGCGGTGGCCGCCGGGGCCCGGGCCGGTGCCCCCCACGCGCATCTCACCGTGCGAGCCGGCAACGGAGCAGCGCGGCGGCTGTACGGCCGGCTCGGCTTCGTCGAGGACCGGATCATCGTGCCCTACCGGCGCGGCTTCGGCCTCGACCGGCCGGAGCCCCCCGCTCCGACCGCCGGTGTGACACCCGCTCGGTAGCCTCAGCCGGATCGCGCACCATCCCGTCCTCGACACGTTCTCGCCGGCGGTCCGGGAGTGGTTCGCGTCGTCGTTCCCGGCGCCCACGCCACCCCAGATCGAAGGGTGGCCGCACATCGCCGCGGGCGAGAGCACGCTCATCTGTGCGCCCACCGGGTCGGGCAAGACGCTGACGTCGTTCCTCGCCTCGATCGACCGGCTGGTCACGTCGCCGCGCCCGGAGCAGCGCACGCACCGCACGCGCGTGCTGTACATCTCGCCGCTGCGCGCCCTCGCATTCGACATCGAGAAGAACCTGCGCGCCCCGCTGATCGGCATCGGGCTCGCCGCCGAGCGGCTCGGTCTGGCGTTCACCGCCCCCGAGGTCGCGATGCGCACGGGCGACACCCCGTCGAACGACCGCCAGAAGCTCATCCGGCGCCCGCCCGATCTGTTGATCACGACGCCCGAGTCGCTCTACCTCATGCTCACCTCGTCGGCGCGCGACACGCTCCAGGGCGTCGAGACCGTGATCGTCGACGAGATCCACGCGATGGCGACGACGAAGCGAGGCGCCCACCTCGCACTCAGCCTCGAGCGCCTCGAGCAGGTCGCGCCCGCGTTCCAGCGGATCGGGCTCAGTGCGACGCAGCGACCGCTGTCGGAGACCGCGCGCTTCCTCGGTGGATGGGCCGACGCCGACACGCCGCGGCCGGTGGCGATCGTCGACACCGGCGTGCGCAAGCAGCTCGAGGTGTCGGTCGTCGTCCCGGTCGAGGACATGTCGAACCCCGACTCCACCGACGACCCCACCGCCAACGGCCCGTCCGGTGAGCGGCGGTCCAGCATCTGGCCGAGCGTCTACCCGCGGATGCTCGAACAGATCCTCGCCCACCGGACCACGATCATCTTCTGCAACGCCCGGCGCGCCGCCGAGCGCCTCGCTGCGAAGCTCAACGAGCTGGCCGAGTCCCAGGGTGTCGGGGTCGATCCCGACACGGGGCTCCCGTGTGAGGAGCTGGTGCGCGCCCACCACGGCTCGCTCGCGCGCGAGCAGCGGGTCGTGATCGAGGATCAGCTCAAGCGCGGCGAGCTCCGGGCGATCGTGG
>CBFCWS010000152.1:0-7606 GCA_965601765.1 uncultured Ilumatobacter sp.
GCGAGCTCGGGCGTGAGCTGGATCACGGAACGGACCCGCACGTGGGGCAGCCCGAGCGCGGCGAGGCGCTCCGCGACGAGCCGGCCGGCGCGGTCGTCCGACCGCAGGTCGCTCCCGATGCCGACGACGAGCGTCGTCACCGCTCAGTCCCGGCGGCGACGGGCCAGCTCGACGCCCTCGTGGTCGACGAGCGCGACGAGGAGCGGCATCGTGCCGACGGCGTGGGTCGAGCAGCTCAGGCAGGGGTCGTAGGCGCGTATCCCGGCCTCGATGCGGTTGAGCACCGGTTCGGGGATGTCGGGACCGTCGACCCACTCGCGGGCGATCTGGAGCACCGTCTCGTTCATCCCCAGGTTGTTCTGCCCGGTGGCGATGATCATGTTGACGTCCTCGAGCAGGCCGTGCTCGTCGACGTGGTACTCGTGGAAGAGCGTGCCGCGGGGCGCCTCCGACACCCCGACCGCCCGCCGGTGGTTGACGCCGCCGGTCGCTCGCACGAGCGGATCGAGGATCGAGTCGTCGTCGAGGAGGGCCCGCATCTGCTCGGTCGACGCGAGGATCTCGATCAGGCGGGCGTAGTGGTAGAAGAACGACGAGTTGGCGGTGCCGCCGGCGCGCTCCCGGTACGCCACCAGCGCCTCGTCGGCGAGCGGCGAACCCATCGTGGTGCACACGTTGAGGCGCGCCAGCGGGCCGACGCGGTACACCCCCCGCTCGATCGGGGCGCCGTCGGCGACGGCCGGCTTGAAGTACGGCGACTTCAGGTACGAGTCGGGTTCGGCGGCCTCGCCGATGTAGGTCCGGTACTCGGCGGGATCGACGCCGTCGACCACCACGCCGCCGTCCGCGTCGACGAACCGCAGGTCGCCGTCGTAGGTCTCCCAGGTCCCCGCATCGTTCGCCAGCCCGAGGTGGAGGCTGGGGAACGCACCGAACGCGGCGATCTCGCGCTCGAACCGGTCGAGCATCCCGACGAACAGGTCGAGGGCGTCCTCGGCGACCTGCTGGGCCTCGGCCAGCCCCTCGAGGAGCGTCGTCCGGGTCTCGGCGGACATCGGCTCGGCGATGCCGCCGGGGACGATGCCGGGCGCGTGCACCTTCCTGCCCGCGATCAGCTCGATCACCGACTGGCCGAACGATCGCAACCTGATGCCGCGCCGGGCGAGCTCGGGCTCGGCGGCGATCAGGCCGAAGACGTTGCGGCTCAGCGGGTCGGCGTCCCACCCGAGCAGGAGATCGGGGGAGCTGAGGTGGAAGAAGCTGAGCGCATGGCTCTGGATGATCTGCCCGTAGTTGGCCACACGGCGCAGCATCGCCGCCGTCGGGGGGACCCTGACCCCCATCACCGCATCGCCGGCCTTGGCCGACGCGAGGAGGTGGCTCACCGGGCAGATGCCGCAGGTGCGAGCGGTCAGGCTCGGCATCTCCCACACCGGGCGTCCGACACAGAACGCCTCGAAGCCGCGGAACTCGGTGACGTGGAACCGTACGGTGTCGACGTCGCCCGCCGCATCGAGGTTGATCGTGACCTTGGCGTGTCCCTCGATCCGGGTGACCGGATCGATCATGATCGTCGACGGTGTGTCATGTGGCATGGCGTACCTCAGCCGAAGCGGATCGCCTCGCCGCGGTTGGGCGGCAGGGTTCGTTCGAGCAGCGCCTCCATCGCCGTGCGGATGCGGCTCGCCGGCGGCGGGCATCCGGGCAGGAAGGCGTCGACCTCGATGACCTTGTGGAGCGGGACCACACGTGGGAGCAGCGGTGGGACGATGCCCGCCGCATCGGGGATCCGTCCGTCGCGATCGGGTGCCTCGACGTAGACGCGCTCCAGGATCGCGCCGGGGTCACCGAGGGGGTTGCGCATCGCGGTGACGTTGCCGGTCACGGCGCAGTCGCCGAACGACACGACGAAGTGCGAGCTGGCGCGGACCTGCCGGGCGAGCTCGAGGTTGTCCTCGTTGGCGACCGCACCCTCCACGAGCGCGACGTCGACGTCGTCCGGGAACCGTTTGACGTCGGCGATCGGGCTGTACACGACGTCGGCCGCGCTCGCCAGCTCGAAGAGCCATTCGTCGAGGTCGAGGAACGACATGTGGCACCCCGAGCAACCACCGAGCCACACCGTTGCGATCCGCGGGCGGCTCACGGCCACTCCTCCGGTTCGATCCACTCGTGTCGCTCACGGGCCGCAGCGAGGCGGGCGATCATCGCCGGCTGGTGCTCCATCTCGCCGACCGTGCTGCCCTGCGCCGCGAGCGAGCCGGTGGGGCACACGGCGACGCACTTGCCGCACCACGTGCACGACGACGTCTCGCCCCAGGGCTGGTCGAGCCCGGTGACGAGCACCGCGTGCTCGCCACGGGCGCTGATGTCCCAGACGTGGGCCCCCTCGATCTCGTCGCAGACCCGGACGCACCGCGTGCAGAGGATGCAGCGGTTCGGATCGAACACGTACTTGGGATGGCTCGCGTCGATCGCCCGCCGGGGCGAGCGGAGGTCGTAGCCGACGTGGTCCATGCCGCACTCGACGGCCATGTCCTGGAGCTCGCAGTTGCCGTTCGAGACGCACACCGCACACACGTGGTTGCCCTCGGCGAAGAGCAGCTCGAGGATCGACCGGCGGTAGGCGCGCAGCCGCGGGGTGTCGGTCTTGACCTCCATGTCGGCGTGCACCGTCGTCGCGCAGGCCGGACGCAGGCGGCGGTCCTCCGCGAGCTCGACCACGCACAAGCGGCAGCCGCCCCACACCGACAGCCCCTCGAGGAAGCACAGCGACGGGATGGTCACCCCGTGCCGCCGAGCGCACTGCAGGATCGACTCGTCGGTGTACGCCTCGAGCTCGTCGCCGTTCAGGGTGACGGAGACCGTCGGTCGCTGATCACGCATCGCTGCGCCCCTTCTGGTCGTCCACGAGCAAGGCGTCGTACTCGTCGCGGAAGTAGTGGAGGGTGCTGAGCACCGGGTTGGGGGCCGATTGGCCGAGGCCGCACAGGCTCGTGTCGCGCACCACGGCGCAGAGGTGCTCGAGGTCGCGCAGATGCTGGCGCGTGCCCCGCCCCGACGTGATCGTCTCGAGCAGGCTGTGCAACTGGACCGTCCCGGCACGACACGGCGTGCACTTGCCGCAGCTCTCGTCCCGGCAGAACTCCATGAAGAAGGCCGCGACGTCCGGCATGCGCTGGGCGTCGTCCATGACGATCAGCCCACCGGATCCCATGATCGAGCCCAGCTCGCGCAGGCTGTCGTAGTCGACGGGGGTATCGAGGTGGTCGGCGGGGATGCAGCCACCCGAGGGGCCGCCGGTCTGGGCCGCCTTGAAGGTCCGGCCACCCGGAACGCCGCCGCCGATCTCCTCGACGATGTCGCGCAGGCTCGTGCCCATCGGGACCTCGATCAGCCCGGTGTTGGCGATGTCGCCGGCGAGGGCGAACACCTTCGTCCCGGCGCTGCCATCCGTCCCGATCGACGCGAACCACTCGCCGCCGTTGGCGATGATCGGTGCGATGTTGGCGAGCGTCTCGACGTTGTTGATCATGGTCGGCGAGCCCCAGAGCCCGCGCTCGGTCGGGTACGGCGGACGCAGCCGTGGCGTGCCCCGCCCACCCTCGATCGACGCCAGCAGCGCCGTCTCCTCGCCGCAGACGAACGCACCTGCACCGATGCGCACCTCGACGTCGAGGGAGAACTCCGTGTCGAGGACGTGACGGCCGAGCAGCCGGTTGCGGCGGGCCGCCCGGATCGCGCGATCGAGCCGCTCGACGGCGCGCGGGTACTCGGCTCTGACGTAGACGAAACCGTTCCCGATGCCGGTGGCGTACGCAGCCAGCGCCATCCCCTCGATCAATCGGTGCGGATCGTCCTCCATGATCGTGCGGTCCATGTAGGCGCCCGGATCGCCCTCGTCACCGTTCGCGACCAGGTACTTCGTGTCGGCCTTCGCGGCTGCGAGGGCGGCCCACTTGTTCGCCGTCGGGTAGCCGGCGCCGCCACGCCCGCGCAGACCCGATCGGCGCACCTCCTCGAGGACCTCCTCCGGCGACATCGTCGTCAATGCCTTCTCGAGCGCGGCGTAGCCGCCGTGGGCGACGTACGACTCGATCCGATCCGGATCGATCACCCCACCGTTGGAGAGCACGACGCGCTGCTGACGGGCGAAGAAGGGGATCGAGTCGTCGAGCACGTGCTCGGCGGCGGGTTCGTTGTCATCCACGTGACTGCGGACGATGCCGGTGACGTTCGTGGCGGTGACCCCCTGGTACAGGTGGGTGTCGCCGCCACGCTGGATGACCTTCATCAACGGTCCGGCGCTGCACAGTCCCATGCAGCCGGTCGGTGCGGCCACGAGATCCATCCCGTCGCCGTCGACGAGGTGCTCGACCGCTGCCAACGCATCGTTCGCACCCGCCGAGGCGCAGGCGGTGCTGCAGCAGACCTTGACGCGCCACGGCGATCGGAAGCGCGCCTCGCGCTCGCGCTCGGCGACCTCGTGGAGATCGATCGGGGTCGCCATCAGCCCGCTCCCTCGATCGAGCTCGCGAGCCGGTCGAGCGCCGAATCGGGCGTCTGGTGCGGCAGGACCTCACCGTCGAGGACCACGACCGGCGCCAGTCCGCACGAGCCGAGGCAGCGCGCCGAGCTGAGCGTCACGCGCCCGTCCTCCGATGTGGTGCCGACCGTCACCTCGTACGCCGCCGCGACGGCGGTCACGATGCCCTGGGCGCCCTTGACGAAGCAGGCCGTGCCGGTGCACACCGTGCAGGAGTGCTCGCCGGGCGGTTCGAAGTCGAACAGCTGGTAGAAGGTCGCGACGCCGAAGACCTTGCTCGGCGGCAGCCGCAGCGCCCTGGCGACGTAGGTCAGCACGTCCTCGGAGAGGTACCCGAACACGTCCTGTGCGACGTGGAGGGTCTCGATGAGTTGGTCCTGGGCGTAGTGGACCCGGCGCAGATGACGGTCGACGAGTTCGAAGCGTTCGTCGCCGGACGGGTGGACCTCCGCGACCTGTCCCGACCGAGCTGTTGCCATCACTGCACCTCTCGTCCCCCTCAGTCCTGGGGATCCACGCTACTGGATGGCGCAACCCCGCACATGGGGCGATGGTCCCTACCTGCCGGGCCCGGGACAACCGACGAAGTCGCGCGAGTCGGCGTCAGCGGTCGTCGCTGATGCTGAGGCACACCTCGTTGCCGTCGGCGTCCGCGAGGACGTGCCAGGTCGGGGCGAACTCGTCGGTCACGATGCGGCCGCCGGCGTCCAGGCTCGCCGCGATGCGATCGTCGATCTCGTCGGCGGCGACGTAGACGTCGAGGTGCACGCGGTTGCGGGTGCCGGTCGGCAGCTCGCTCGGCTGGAACCACACCGTCGGGTGGCGGCGGCCCGGGTCGGCCAGCCGTCCGTCCACCTCACGAGCGCCGAGCGCCGCCCGCCAGAACGGGCGGATCCGGTCGGCGTCGTCGGTGTCGATGGCGATCTCGACCGACGACGCGCCGGCCGTCAGCGGCTCCGCGCCGGCGTTGCGGGCCATGTCGCTGTACGCGCGGGCGAGGTCGACGTCGAGGTCGCTCACGCCGCCGATCTCGTGGGTGGTGAGCGCGACGGCGACCACGCCGGGGTAGCGCAGATCGATGTCCGGGTGGTGGACCGCCTCGTCGGCGACGGCGCCCATCCGGGCGACCAGGTCCCCGGCGGCAGCGAACCGAGCGAGCCGGAACCGCGCCAGGATCGCCCGGTCGACGTAGCGCCAGTCGTCGAGATCGTCCAGTCCGGCGAACTCGTGGAAGGTGACGGCGTCGGGCATCGCGACAGTCCACCACACCTGGTGCGGTGTCGCCCGCCGGCACCGCAGCCGCACCTCAGGTCCGGGGCGGGTAGCGTCCTTCGGTCCCCGACGCATGAAGTCTCCACCACCCACCGTCACCCATGCGCCCGGCACGATCCGGGCTGCGTGGTCGTACCGTCGCTTCCGCGTCGTGTTCATCGGTGCGTCGCTGTCGATGATCGGCACGTGGATGCAGAACTTCACCCTGCCGGCGTACGTCGAGGACCGGGCGGAGTCGGCCACGCTCGTCGGGCTGATGATCTTCGTGCAGCTCGGCCCCCTGCTGTTCCTCTCGATCCCGGCCGGCATGCTCGCCGACCGAGTCGACCGGACCCGCCTCGTCATCGCGATGCAGTCGACGATGCTCGTCCTCACGCTCGTCATCGCCGGCCTGATCGCGCGCGACGCACCGCTGTGGACGATCTTCCTCACCCAGCTCGGGATCGGGATCGCGAACTCGCTGAACGCGCCGGCCTACGCCGCGAGCATCCCGATGATGGTCGACCGGCGCGACATCTCCGGTGCCGTGAGCCTCAACTCGGCGATGATCAACGGGACCCGCATCCTCGGACCGGCACTCGCGGCGCTGCTCGCCTGGCAGGGGTTCTCGATCGCCCAGCTCCTCCTCGTCAACGCAGGGACGTACCTGTTCATGATCGTCCCGCTGATCTTCATCTCGCTCCCACAGCCCGCCGGCCGGCCGCCGGAGCGGGGGTGGCGGCAGCTGCTCTCGGGGGTCAACGTCGCTCGGCGCCGCCTCGTCATCTCGCGCAGCCTGATGGTGATGTTCCTGTTCTCACTGGTCAGCCTGCCCCACATCGGGCTGTTCCCGTCGATCGCCCGCCGGAACCTCGACATCGCCCCGACGAGCACGTCGTACCAGATGCTCTACGTCGTGTGGGGTACGGGCGCGTTCCTCGGCGCGATCGCGGTCGGGACGTCGCTCGCCCACATCGACAAGCGGGTGCTCGCACCGGCCGGGTTCGCCGGCTTCGCGTTCGCCCTCGGGGCGTTCGCGCTGACCACGAACGTCGTCTGGGCCTACCCGATCGCGCTCGCGCTCGGGTTCGTCTACTTCATGACGGCGACCACGCTCGTGACGGTGCTCCAAGTGAACCTGGCCGACTCCGAGCGCGCCTCGGTCATGCCGCTGTGGTTCATGGTGTTCGGCGGAACCGTTCCGATCGGCAACCTGATCGGCGGACCGCTGATCGACGCGATCGGGGCCCGCCCGGTGCTGCTGTTCGGTGCCGCGTTCGCCCTCGTCCTGGCACGGTGGGCCGACTTCCGTCGCCTCGGACCCGAGGCCTTCCTGCCCGAGGGCGAGGGCGGCGAACCCTTCCGGCCCGTCAACGCCAGCCGTCAGATCTGACGCCCGCCGCGGTACCGTGACCCACATGCAGGTCACGATCGAACTCGACGAGCAGCTCCGGCGTCATGCCGAGCGGGCCGCCAAGCAGTCGGGCCGCAGCGTCGTCGAGATCGTCGCCGACTGGGTCGCGGAGGGCCGCAACCACTACCTGCGCACCCAGGTCCCCGACGTCGAGATCGTCGACGCCGTCGACCATCAGTTCGACTGACCGTTCATCTCGGTGCTGCGCACGTGGCCGAGCCACCGGCTCCGGCCCTCCCGAGCTGCGGGGCTCACTTCGCTCGCTCCTCGCCTCCCCACCCCACCTCCGAACGATCACCCGTCGCGAGACGACCCGCTCCGCCTCCGAGCTCGCCACCTCCGCTCCGCTTCGGCACTCGCCCACCCACCAGTCGTACCGGTGCTGCGCACGTGGC
>CBFCWS010000153.1:0-7588 GCA_965601765.1 uncultured Ilumatobacter sp.
CGAGGACCTGAACGGCGACGGCTACCCCGACGTGATCTCGTCGGGGAGCGTCACCTACACCGACCAGCTCGGCACCTCCCGCGGCTCGCAGAACGTCGACGGCACCGCGGTCACCAACCAGGATCTCACGTTCTCGGTGAGCGGGGGCCTCGACTCGGGCATGGTCGACATCCTCCCCAACGCCAAGGGCTCCACCAACGCCAACGACGGCAACTCCTCCGCGAAGGGCCAGGACGCCTCCGACGAGGGCCCGGCGTACTCGCTCGGCGTCTCCGGCGGCGGCGGGTTCTCGTGGTCGTCACCGAACGCGTCCGGCGGAGACGCCGGACCGGGCGACAGCGCCAACGCAGGCCAGTTCGGCGACCTGGAGGCGGATGCCGGAGACGACAGCGGTGGCGTGATCCAGCGCGCCCTCTCCGACGTCAACGGCGACGGCATCGCCGACAACGTCTTCACCAACGCCGAGGGGACCTGGGTCAACTACGGCCTCGGCTATGCCTTCACCGAGAAGGCCGTGAGGCTCGGCACCGGTGGGTTCGAGAGCCGCGAGTCGGCATCGGGTGGCTTCGGCCTCGGGTTCTCCCTGCCGTACGGCGAGTTCGGCGGCGGGGTCAACTTCCTGTGGAACTCGGACTGGTCGCGTTACGGCTGGAGGGACCTCAACGGCGACGGCATCCTCGATCAGCTCCGCCGCGTCGGCGAGACCGACGTCACGGTCCGCTTCGGCACCGGCAGCGGCCTCCTGCCGCCGGTCGACTACGGCGCGCTCGTCGACGTCGAGCTCTCCCCGGGCATCGTGTCCAACCAGCACTTCGCCCTCGACCAGGCCTCGGGCATCGGCGGCGGCGGCTCGGCGACGGCCTACATCGGTCCGCTGTGCCTCGTGGCCTGCTACCTCGTCATCGGCGTCGGCGCCGGGTACAACCAGTCGCAGACCACCTCGACCATCGAGATCGATGACATCAACGGCGACGGGTTCGCCGACGTGTTGAGCTCGATCGACGACGACACCATGACGGTCGCTCTCAACCAGCAGGGCACGACCAACCTGCTGAAGAAGGTGACCAACCCGCTCGGCGGCTCCTTCACCCTCGGATACACCCGCGACGGCAACACCACGGTCCACCCGGACTCGATCTGGGTGATGAGCGAGGTGGTCGTCGACGACGGTCGCGACGCCGGCGGGCCCGACGACGCGGCCGGCGACGGCGACGACGTCTACAAGCGCGTGTTCGAGTACGGCGGGTTGGACTACTCGCGGGTCCACCGCGAGTCGCTCGGCTACGACACCGTGCTCACCCGCGAGGTCGACGACGCGGACGGACTGCTGCGCGCCACCGAGCAGAAGTTCCTCAACGACAGCATCTTCGACACCGGGCTCCTCACCGAGGTGACCCTGATCGACGCCGACGGGACCACCCGGGTCCGGGGCGCGAGCGTCGTTTACGGGTTCCACGATCTCCTCGTCCACGCCGCCGGCGGTGGCGACCCGCAGGCGAAGATCAGCCCGACCGCGACGGTCCAGGGACCGACCGAGACCGTCGCGTCACGTGGCCGGTCGATCGCGGCGTTCCCGACGTCGCGGAGCGAGTACTGGTACGACGGGGCGGCAAGCGTCTTCGAATGGAAGATCGACTTCGGCTACGACGGTCTCGGAAACGTGATCGAGGAGTTCGACCGCGGTGCCGACCTCGACGACAACGGCAACTTCGCCGACGACGGCGACGAGCTCACCACCCGGTTGGTCTACAGCGCGTGCGACGTCGCCGGCGCCACGAGCAACGGCTGCCTCGCCGACGACGTCGCTGCGGCGGACGACGTGCCGTCGCCGCTCCGGTCACCCGGCACGTGCGTGAACTGGGCCAGCTACCCCGGATCCCTGACCGTCGAGGACGGCACCGCCACGGTCGTGCGCGAGCGCTCGGGCATGAAGGCGCTCTGCGACAACGGGGCGGTGACCGAACAGCGGGTCACCGTGTCTCCGGGAGTCGAGGCGGTCACCGACATGACCGTGAACCAGTACGGGGACTACGAGCTGGTCATGGCGCCTCCTGGTGAGGACGGCGACCGGTACACCGTGCGGTACACCTACGACGCCGACCGGCACACCGACATCGCGATGGTCGAGGAGTTCGACGTCGCAGGTGCCGACGCCGCCGACGTCCTGGCGAACGGCATCGACCCGAGTCGGGAGCAGGTCGGCATCACGTCGTCGGCCACCTTCGACCCGCTGTCGGGTCGGGTGGCGACGCGCACCGACGCCAACGGGGCGACGCGCCGCTACGTGTACGACGACATCGGCCGCAACACCGAGATCTCGAACATCAGCGCCGGCGGCTCGCCCTCCGCGCTCATCACCATCGAGTACAACGCCAACGACGCGCAGTACGCGCACGCGATCGCGTCGCACGAGGACGTGTTCGACGGCAACGACCCGGCCGGCTCGGACGACTCGGTCGGCGACGACACCACGGCGACGATCGACACGATCACGTTCGTCGACGGCCTCGGACGGATCACCCAGACCAAGCGCGACGCGCGGATCGTCCCGCGGGGCGGGACCGAACCGCGCAACACGCGCCAGGTGACGGGCAGCGCACGGTACGACCAGCTCGCCCGTCCGATCGTCGAGTTCGGTGCGGTCGAGGACGACGGTCCGGCCGGTTCGTTCACCGAGAACGCGTTCACCGGGAACCCGACCACGTTGGGCTACGACGTCGCCGACTTCCTGACGTCGATGGTCGAGCCGGGCGGCCGCACGACGACGTACGGCTACCCGATCGAGCGGCCGACGCCGGCCGATCCGGTCCTCGGGCTGACCGTCGAGACCGACCCGGAGGGTCGGGTGACCACCCTCGCCGAAGACGTGCGAGGATTCCAGAGGCTGCACATCGAGCAGCCGACGTTCGGCCCCGATCCGGACCTCGTGACCCGCTACGTCGTCAACCCCCTCGGGGAGACGACCGAGGTGATCGACGCCACGGGTGCGAGCACGCGGTACACCTTCGACATGCGGGGCGACAACACGTCGGTGACCACGCCCAACTCCGGATCGACCACCTTCGGGTTGGATCTCGCCGGACGCAGGGTGGCGAAGGTCAACGAGGTCATGCGCGCCGCCGGCACGGAGACCGCCTACCGATACGACCTCGACCGGCTGGTCGAGATCGACCACCCGGGCGTGCCCGACGACGTCACCTACGAGTACGGGCTCGACAACGCCGACGACCGGTTCACCGCCGGCCGTGTCCGCCGGGTCGAGGACCGCACCCGGATCAGCGACAACGTCTACGACGCCAGCGGAGCCCTCGTGTCGCAGCGCACCGAGGTCAAGCGGCACAACTGGGACCCGACGCTCACCGAGGAGGAGCTCGAGGAGTTCCGTTGGACCATGGAGTGGGCCTACGACGGGCTCGGGCGGATCCAGACCATTCGCTACCCCGACGCCAAGACGCTCGGTACGGTGCCGATCGGGACGTCGGTGGCCGGCCTCACCGCCCCCGATCAGCTCGACAGCCTGATCGAGGACGATCCCGAGCCGGGCGAACTGGTCACCTACGACTACGACTCGGGCGGCATGCTGCGCGACATCAGCGGCGTCGAGGCCGGGATCGAGTTCGTCGAGGAACCGATCGACGAGTTCATCGACGGCGTTCAGACCACGGTGTCCGTGCCCCGGCCGGTCGACCACGCCTACGACTACCTCGTGGAGCGGATCTACGACCACCGGCTCCTGGCGATCGAGGACGAACTGGGCAACTCGGCCGTCACCACGCGGGTCTACGACGCCGACACGGCCTGGCTGACCGAGATCGTGACCACCTCCGCGGATCCCGATCCGCTCGTGACCGATCGGCTCGAGATCCAGGACATCGAGTACACCTTCGACATCGTCGGCCGCCCGCTCACCTACGAGAACGACCTCCCCTTCGCCAACCGCGAGATCAACGGTGGCGCGACGCAGCAGTCGCACTCCTACGACGGCTTCGGTCGCGTCGTCGGCTCGCAGGGCACGTTCTCCCTCAAGGAGGACACCGAGCAGCGGTACACGTACGGCGTCGAGTTCACCCCGGCGGCACCGTGGAACATCGTCAGCAAGGACCAGACCGACGAGTACGCCACGTTGCGCGGCGACGGTTCCGACAAGAAGGTGTCGACCAGCGAGGAGTCCACGTACTCCTTCGACCGGCAGCTCGGTACCACCGGCGGTCCGCTCCGCGTGGTCGACGACGAGCGCACGGACGCCGACGGGGACACGCAGGTCTACGAGTACGAGTACAACCTGAACGGCGCTGTCGAGACGATGCTGGCGACCGAGGAGACCAGCACGCCGACCAGGGGGCGCGGACAGAAGACGCAGCCACCGGCAGAGCCCAACGAGTGGGATCGCACCTTCACGTGGAACTCGCTCGACCAGATGACGAGCGCCGACGACGGCAGCGAGCTGCGGATCTTCGCCTACAACGACGCCGGTGAGTTGTTCATCCAGGACGGCAACCTCATCGCCGAGGACGGCACCCAGCTCCGCGAGTCGGGGGCGGGCCCCGAGACGATCTTCCTCAACCAGTGGGTCACCATCCGCGCCCAGAAGATCTACAAGCACCTCTGGGCCGGCGACGACCGGTTGCTCGTGAAGATGGACACCGACAGCTCGATCGAGGACAAGCAGCTGTACCGCCACACGGACCTCGTCGGGTCGACGAACATCGTCACCGACGTCCAGGGGCGCGGCTTCCAACGCCACGAGTACCTGCCGTCGGGTGAGATCTGGATCGACGACCGCAAGGAGGAGATCCGGACGCCGTTCCAGTTCGCCGACGGGTACTACGAGGAGCTGTTCGACATCGTGCTGTTCGGGCAGCGCTGGT
This sequence comes from uncultured Ilumatobacter sp., assembly GCA_965601765.1. Lineage (GTDB taxonomy): Bacteria > Actinomycetota > Acidimicrobiia > Acidimicrobiales > Ilumatobacteraceae > Ilumatobacter. The sequence goes on from CBFCWS010000153.1 coordinate 4,869, forward strand.
ACGACACCGAGCGGGAGCTGTTCCTCTCGCCCGATCCCGTCCTGGTGAACGACGTCGGTGCGCTCATCGATCAGCCGTCGTTGGGCGGGGCCTACACCTACGCCCGGGCGAACGGGGTGGCCCTCGTCGACCCCACCGGCGAGCGATTCTTCTCCGCCCACCAGAAGACGCAGGTGGCCGCTCAGATCGAGGCCAACCTGAAGGACATCGAGGACCAGGGCAAGACGAGCACCATCGCCCGGGGCCTCGGCACGGCACTGCGCGCCAAGCAGGCCGAGGCCAAGGCGGCACAAGAGCGCGCCGAACTGCTCGATCCCAACCCGTTGGTCGAGATCAACCTGGCCAAGGGCACGGTGAAGCTCGGCGCGCCGTACGGGCCGCGCAAGAAGTGGGAGCTGTCCGACTCGTCGGGCGCAGCCGCCGACGGCACGGGCGACGCAGCTCCCCCGGTGGGCTCCGGCGCGGCGGACTCGACCGGCCAGCCGAACCCCGGCGACACCGGCGTGCCGCCGGGCCAGGCGAACGTCGACACGTCCGACGCGGGCCCGCCTCCGACCCAGGCGTCCACCGACACGTCTCCCACCACCGGTTCCGGCGCCGACACGTCGCCGCCGACCGGGAACGTGTCCGGCCCCTCGACGGAGGACAACTCGACCACGAAGTGACGGCGACCGGCCGACCGGTGCCAGACGACCGTGAGCCTCCCGACACGGTGAGGTTCGCGAACTGCTACGGTCTCGGGTCGCTGTATGTTCAGACATACTTGTCTAGCTGGGCATACGCCCTTCATCCCGAGAGCACAGTGAGCGTCACTCCGAGCGACTTCCTTGCCGAGGTGAGGGTCGCGGATTCGAATCCCGTCGTCCGCTCCACGCCGCGATCGATCGCTGATCGGTCGGTCGGCGATCGATCGCCGAGCGCCGGGCGAGGGTCCTGCGGGTCGCGCAAGGCGTCGGAGCGGTGAGTCCGGCGACCGAATCTGCGCCCGCACTCGGCCGGATCGCTGCCGTCCTCGGCGGCGTGGTGCTGATCGTCGGTGCGTGGATCCTCGCCACGCCCCCGAACGGCGGCCCCGACGAGATCAGCCATCGCTTGCGCGGCGAGGCCCTGATGCAGGGCTCACCTGGTGCCGAGGCGATCGAGGCGCCGATCCGGCTCGTCTGGCCCGACATCAGCTGCTTCGCGCTGTACTCCGAGCGCCCCGCCTCGTGCATCACCACCGATCCGGCTCCGGAGGGGACCGGCGAGTTCGGCACGCGCGCCTCCGACTACCCGATCTGGGGGCACGTCATCTCGGCGGCGGCGGTCCGGGTCGGGAGCATCTCCAGCACCCCGTACCTCGAGCGGGCGGTCGCGGCGATCGTCCCGATCGCGCTCGTCGCAGCGGCCGTCGTGCTGGCGCTGCGGCGGCGCGCGCTCGCCGCCGCGCTCACCGTCGTCGCGCTGACCCCGATGGCCTGGTTCACGCTCGCGGTCGTCAATCCGTCGGATCTCGTCATCGCCGGGGCGCTGCTCGCGTGGGTGGCGATCGGCCTGGCCGAGCCACCTGGCGGGGTGCGGTCGGGCGCGGCCGACTGGCTGTTCGCCGTCGGCATCGTCGCCGTCCTCCTGCCCCGGCGCGACAGCGCGTTCTGGGCGGCGACGATCCTGATCGCGGCGGCGCTCCTGCAGCGGCGCACGGTCGTTCGATCGGTGCGCTCGCTCGGCCGGTGGCCGGCGGTCGTCGTCGTCACCGCAGCAGCTGTCACGGTGGTGTGGGCGCTGACGTCCAACCGCCAGACGATGGGCCTCGTCGGGCTGAGCGCCGCCCTCGTCGTGCTCCACGATGCCTGGCGCTGGAGCCGGTCGAGGACCCCGCGCTCTGCCCGTCCGGCCGTCGACGTCGGTGCCGTGGTGGGTGTCGCGCTGCTCGCACTCGCAGCCGTCGCGTCGCGCTCGCGGGGAATGGCCGACCGGGAGGTGATCGGGTCGGTGCTGGCCGAGACGCTGCCCAACCTCCGCGAGGCCGTCGGCGCGGTCGGCACGCTCGACGCGCGGGTGCCGTGGTGGGCCGCGACCGTCCTGGCGGCGACGGTCGTCGCGCTGTGGATCGCGTCGAGGCGCGTGGCCGAACCGGGGGTCGACCGCCGGGCGCTCGTCCTCTCCCCGGTGGTGCTCGGCGCGGCGATCGTGTCGGCCTGGGTACTGGAGCTGGCGCGCGACGACACGACCGGCACCTACTGGCAGGGCCGGTACTACCTGCCGCTGCTGATCGGGGTCGTGGTGCTCGCCGGGTCGCCGCTGGTCAACCGGCTCGACGCGGAGCGATCCCGCCCGTGGTCGGCCGGCCTCGTCGCGGTCGCCGCCGTGGTCGCCACCGCCACGTACGTCGTCGCCCTGCGACGGTGGGGCGTCGGGACGAGCGGGCCGTGGGACCCGCTCACGTGGGACACCTACGGTGCCCCGGGCTCACCGCCCGTGCTGGCGGCGATGCACACCGTCGGTCTCGCGCTCCTCGGCGGCGCCGTGCTCTGGCGGCCGGGGGCGCTGAACCGGAGCTCGACGCCCACCGACGGATGACACCACTCGGCGCCGGCCCCCGGCGGCCGAGGCAGGGTCGTGTGACGTCCCCACGCCCGCCTCCGACCGTCGGCGACGGAGCGCTCGCGGACGACCGGGGTCACCCGCCCGGCGCCGACCGGCGAGCAACTGGGTACGTTCTGCGGTGCATGCACGACGAC
>CBFCWS010000154.1:0-7573 GCA_965601765.1 uncultured Ilumatobacter sp.
GACCCCGAGCGTGCCCGTGCGGGCATCGACCGGCGTCGCCCGACGGTCCCACAGCGCCAGCAGCGCCCTCGCGGCGCCGAGGCCGGCATCGCGGTGACCGGTCGACAGGCTGACGGGCGCCAGGTCGAGATGGACGCCCTCGAGCACCCGGTCGAGCCCATCGACGAGCCCGTCGGCCCCCCGGCCGCCCGCTCCTCGTCGGGGGTCGACCTCGATCAGCACGCCGGTCGCGCCGGACTCCAGCTCGCCCACGGCGCTCGACTCGGGGTCGTCGAGCCCGACGCGCTGGCGGATCTCCCAGTGCCGGGGCGCCGAGTTCGTCGACCGGACGTACGGCGAGAACCCCGGCAAGCCCGGCTCGCCGACCACGTCGTCGGCGGTGTACAGCGGTTGGAGCTCGATGCCGTCCTCGGTGGTCGTGACGAGCCGGCGGGCGAACGCCGCCTCGAACTCCTCGTCGGTCGGGTCCGGACGACCGCGGAACAGCACTCGCCGTACCCCGTCGAGCCAGCGATCCCGGTCGACCGTCGGGAAGCCGTCGGCCAGGCCGACTGCTGCGGACGTGGACGCATCGTGATCGGTCAAGGTGACCCCTCTCTGCCCGGTCGGGCGCGACCCATTGTCGCTCACGGACGGGGTCGGTGCGCAACCGCCGAGGCAGGTCGGCCACGCCCCGAGGCGGTGCGACTCGCTCGCTCGTGAGGGCCGAACGGGCGGGAGGCCGGTACGGTCGGCTCGATGACCGAACACGTGCCGACCAGGGTCGTGCTGGTGCGCCACGGCGAGTCCGCGGTCACGGTCGCTCGGATCGTCGGCGGCCCCCGGACGTGTTCGGGCCTGTCGCCGCTGGGCGTCCGCCAGGCCGAACGCCTCCGCGACCGGCTGGCCGGGACCGGCGAGATCGCCGCGACCGCGCTGATCTCGAGCGCGTATCCGCGCGCGATCGAGACGGCGGAGATCATCGCACCGTCCCTCGCCCGCGAGCTCGTGATCGACGAGGCTTTCGGTGAGCACGATCCCGGGCCGATCTGCGACGGCATGAGCTTCGCCGCGTTCGTCGAGGAGTTCGGCATGCCCGACTGGGAGTCCGACCCGTACGGCGTGGTGTTCGCCGGGGGCGAGACGATCGCCGCGTTCCACCACCGCGTCGCCACGGCGTTCGCGTCGCTCGTTCGGGAGCACGCCGGCGGGACTGCGGTCGTCGTCTGCCACGGCGGCGTCGTCGACGTCATCATGCGACAGGCGCTCCGGGTCCCGGTGACGGGCGGGTTCGACCTGCACACCCGCAACACCTCGCTCACCGAGATCGTGCTCACGCGCCCCGGCCGCTGGCAGCTCCACCGGTACAACGACCACGCCCACCTGGCAGGGTTGCCCCCCGAGACGCCGCGCCCGGCGGACGCCTGACGAGGCGGACGTGCGGTTCGTCGTCGTCGGCGCCGGCCCCGCCGGATGCGCGTTCGCGGCCGCGGTGGCCCCGGACCACGACGTCGTGATCGTCGAGGCGGGGGATGGCCACGGCCCCGACCCCGGCATCCTGCGACCCCTGCCGACCGCGGACGACCGCATCACCCGCATCCCGGTCACGAGGTCGAGCTCCACGGGCCGGGCGACCGAAGCGGGCGGACCACCCGACCCGGCCGCCGGCGACCAGTACATCTGCGGTCGCGGGGTCGGGGGCGGGTCGCTCGTCAACGGGGGGTTCGTCGTCGGCGAGCCCCCGTCCGGGGTCGTCGGCCTGCTCCCGTTCGAGCGGCCCGGTCCGATCGGTCCGATGGCCGCCGCGCTGCTCGCATCGCACGACGGCGCGGCGATGGGGTCGCTGGTCGCCGTGTCGGGTCGGCGGGTCGACTTCGCTGCTCACATGCTCGAACCGCACGACTCGATCGAGCTGATCACCGGCCGACCGGTCGCGCGGATCGTGGTCGAGGGCGGGCGAGCGGTCGGCGTGCAGACCGAGGACGGCGGTCACGTCGCCGGCGACGTCGTCGTCGTGTGCGCCGGTGCGCTCGCGACCCCCACGTTGCTGCTCCGCAGCGGGGTGGACGCGCCGGGGATCGGCGACCGGCTCCACGACACGACGTCGGTCCCGATCGCCGTCGAACTCGACGATCCGGCGGCGGCGGCCGACGTCGCGCCGCTCGCCGCGAGCGCCGAGCGTTCGCGCCACCGGTTGATGACAGTCGAGCGCGCGGTCGACCCCCGGTTCGGCGTGCTGCTCGTCAGCCTCACGTCGACGTCGGCCCGTGGCCGGTTGACGCTGCCCGATCCGGACGGCTCGCCGGTCGTCGAGCTCGGCCAACTCGCGGACGACGAGGATCGGCAGGCGCTGGCGACCGCGGTTCGTGACGCCGTCGCGACGTTGCGGCATCCCGTCTGGCGCACCGTCGCACGGGGTGCGTCGATCGACGACCACGGCACGGCGCTCGACGCGCTCGGCGACGACGTCGACGACATCGCGAGGTGGGCATCCGCCCGTCTCGGCGGCACCTACCACGCCACTGCGACCTGTTCGCTCGCCTGCGACCGACGCGGTGCCGTCCACGGCCACACCGGCCTGGTGGTGGCCGACGCGTCGCTCCTTGCCGCGACCCCGGCCCGCAACCCGTTCCTGGCGGTCGTCGCCCAGGCCCACCGACTCGGTGCCCGGTGGCGGGGTTCGCCACGCCCTCCCGACGTCTGAGAGCATGCGTCCGGCGAACGTGCTGCCGTTCACCCGCCGCACGACCGAACCGAGGACCGATGACCGAACAGCGAGCGACCGGCCGGCGAGCGACCGACCAGCGGGAGACCCCCGAGCGCACCCTGGGCAACGTCCGCGTCAACGGCGTGCATTGTCGCCCGCGCGAGGTCCTCGAACGCGTCGTCGCGACGCCCGACGAGCGCATCACGTCGGGCGGCAGCCACACCGAACCCCCGGTCCGGGTCTGACCGGCGCCGTGCTCGCGACGATCGGCGACCTGATCGACGACATCGTCGTCCGGCCGATGGCGCCGATCCGCTTCGGGACCGACACCGAGAGCCACATCACCCATCGGCGCGGCGGGAGCGCGGCCAACGTCGCCGCCGTTGCCGCCGGGCTCGGTGCCCCGGTCCGCTTCATCGGCCAGGTGGGCGACGACCGCGCGGGGCGCCGTCTCGTCGCCGAGCTCGGTGAGGCCGGCGTCGACGTGTCGCACGTGCGCTTCGCCGGCACCACCGGCACGATCGTGGTGCTCGTCGACGCCGCCGGGGAGCGCACGATGCTCACCGACCGACGCACGTGCCTGGGCCTCGCCGGCGTCGATCCCGCCGCGCTCGACGGCGTCTCGACGCTGCACGTCCCCCTCTACGGCATCGCCGCCGAGCCGCTCGCGTCGACGGTCGCCGCAGCGGTCGCGCACGCGCACGACCGCGGGGCACGGGTCTCGGTCGACCTCTCGTCGGTGGCGCTGCTCGACGGGCTCGGGCGGCGCGCGGTGGAGGGATGGCTCACACGACTCGACCCCCACGTGGTGTTCGCCAACGACGACGAGGCACCGTGGCTCGTCCTGGCACCCTCGCGGGCGACCACGGTCGCGAAGCACGGTGCCGACCCCGCGATCGTCTCGGAACCCGGCCGAGCCCCCGTTCCGGTCCCTGCGGTCGGACTCGAGGCTCCCGGCGACACGACCGGAGCCGGGGACGCGTTCGCCGCCGGATTCCTGGTCGCGGGCGTCGATGCCGCGCCCGCCGAGGCATGCCGTGCGGCCCACCGCGTCGCCGCCGATCACCTCCGGCGCCTCACCGTCGACGATCACCTCCGCCCCCGATGAGGTGACAGACGACGAGGTGACAACGACCAGGTGGCACTCCCCATACTCAACTCTCAAGAGGCCGACCCGGCGTCTGACACCGGATCGAATCTCTGGTTAGCTCTACGCATGGTCGAGACGCAGCTGATCGAGGTCGGGGACGGGTGCCTGGCGTACCTGCAGGGTGACGGAGGTTGGGGTTGGAGCAACGCCGGTCTCGTCGTCGGCGACGGGACGTCGCTGCTCGTCGACACCCTGTTCGACCTGAAGATCACCGAGCGGATGCTGACGGCGATGGCGGAGCACACCACTCGCGCCCCGATCGACACCGCGGTCAACACCCATGCCAACGGGGACCACTGCTTCGGCAACCAGCTCCTGCCGGCGTCGACCACGGTCGTGTCCTCGACGGCGGCCGCCGAGGAGATGCCGGAGCTCCCGCCGGCGTTGCTCGCCGCGCTCAACAACGACCCGGGTGAGGCCGGCGACCTGTTCCGCTCGTTCTTCGGTGAGTTCGAGTTCGACGGGATCGAGCTGCGCATCCCCGATCGCACGTTCAGCGGACGACTCGATCTCGACATCGCCGGCCGCGTCGTCGAGCTGATCGAGGTCGGGCCCGCCCACACGCGAGGCGACGTGCTCGTCCACGTGCCCGACGCCGGCGTCGTCTACACCGGCGACATCCTGTTCATCGGTGGGGCACCGATCGTCTGGGCCGGACCGCTCGGCAACTGGGTCGCGGCGTGCGACCTGATCCTCGGCATGGACGCCCAGACCATCGTCCCCGGGCACGGCCCGATCACCGACGACCGGGGGGTGGCCGCCGTGCGCGACTATCTCGCCATCGTCGACGAGGAGGCGACCGAGCGCCACGCCGCCGGCATCGACGCCTTCGAGGCGGCGCGCGAGATCGGGGCGGCGCTCGGCGCGTCGGAGCGCTACGGCGAGCTCGGCGAGTTCGGGCGGATCGTCGTCAACGTCGAGACGGCGTACCGATCGCTCGACCCGGCGCACGAGAGCCCGGACATCGTCGAGCAGTTCCGTCGCATGGCCGAGCTCGAACGCGCCCGATGACGCCGAACGCGTCGGTCGCCGTGATCGGCGACGGCCCCGCCGGTGCCGCCGCAGCCGGCGCCTGCCATCGGGCCGGCCTGCACACCGTGATCGTCGGGCCGGGCGAACCGTGGACCGCCACCTATGGCACGTGGGTGGACGACGTCGTCGGTCTCGACGGGCTGGCGCTCCCGGCCAGCGTGTTCGAGCACATCGCCGACGAGGTGCTCGTGGGGCGGGACTCGCTCGTCACTGCCGAGCGGGCGTACGGCACCTTCGAGCGCCAGGCGCTGCGGGCCGAGTTGCTCGACGGTGTCGAGGTCGTCCGGGGCCGCGCCGACGACGTGGTGGAGTCCGACGACGGCGTGACGGTCGGCGTCGACACCGGTGATCCCGTGCGGGCCGACTGGGTCGTGCGGGCGGTCGGCGCGCCGGGAGCCGATCCACCGGCCTGGCAGACCGCCTACGGCGTCTTCGTCGACGAAGCCGATCTCGCGCCCCTCGGGCTCGGGGGCGCCACCGTGCTGATGGACTGGGGATGGTCGAGCAAGCAGATCGGACCCGCGTTCGGCTACGTGGTCCGGGTCGGCGGCCGGTGGTTGGTGGAGCACACCGTGCTCGCCGCGTCGCCGGCGGTGGAGCCGGACCGACTGCGAGCGGGCCTGGTCGACCGTCTCGGTGCCGACGTCGTCGAGGCCGCCGAGGCGACCGGCAGCGTCGAGACGGTCCGGATCCCGATGGGTCTCCCACCCGTGACCAACGGCGGTCGCATCGTCGAGTTCGGGGTCGGCGCCGGTCTGGGCCACCCGGCCACCGGCTACTCGGTCGCGGCGTCGATCCGCACCGCACCGCGGTTGGCGGCGGCGATCGCCGCCGGCGACGACCCGCACCGCGCGGTCTGGCCGTCCTCGGCACGCAAGGCACGCGTCATGCACGACTACGGGCTCGAGGCCCTGCTCCGGCTCGATCCGACGTCGCTGGGATCGTTCTTCGAAACGTTCTTCGCGCTCGACGTCGAGACGTGGACGCCCTACCTGCGGGTCGACACCGGGCCCGAAGCGATCGCCAACGTCATGCTGCAGGTCTTCCGCAGGTCGCCCTGGTCAGTGCGCCGCCGGCTCGCGTCGGGCAACGTCGGCGGGCTCGTCAAGCTCCTTCGCCCGTGAACGCTCGCGGGCGCGTTGCGACCGGCGGACCGCGAGGAACCATCCGGCGGCGACGGCGATGCTGAAGATGAACCACTGCACGGCGTAGCTCAGGTGATTCCCCTCCGACAGGTCCGGACGGGCGACCGGCTCGGGGAACGCACCGTCCTGGGCCGGTGTCGACGCGATCAGGTCGAGGTACATCGGCACCGGCTCGCCGGGGAGCTGCGGGGCGAGGCGCTCGACGTCGATCCGCTGGACCTCGGTCAGCTCGCCGTCGCTCGGGTCGGCGAGTTGGCCGAGGCGCCGCTCCTCGCTCGTGCGCAGGTGCCCGGTGACGGTCGCCCGCCCGTCGACGGTCTCGACCGGGGGCTCGGCGAGCGGGACGAACCCGCGGTTGACCAGCAGGATGCGACCGTCGTCGAGGGCGAGCGGGACCACGACGTTGTCGCCGGCCCGTCCACCCTGCGAGCGGTTGACGACCCGCAGCTGCTCCTCGGGGAGGTACGTCCCCGACGCGGTGGCCTGCCGCCACTCGATCTCCTCGAGATCGTCGTCGCCGCCCGGCGGGAGGAGCTCGTCGAGGGGGACGGCGTCGGCGTCGTAGCGCGCCTCGATCACGGCGTTGAACGACTGGCGCTGGTCGAGACGGCGCAGCTGCCAGAACCCGGCGTTGACCATGCCGACGACCGCGACGACGACCAACAGGTGGAAGGCGATCCAGCGGCCACGGAACAGGAAGCCGTACATCTCGGCTCCGACGCTATCGGTGAGGTGTCCACGGTCGCCCGCGGGCTGCGCCTCCGAGCCCGACGCGCTCCTCGGCCGCGCGACCCTGATCGCTCGCCTCGGCGCGGCCTCGACGACCGTCGCGAGCGGCACCGTCGTCGCCGGGTCACCGCAGCGGCGCGGAGCCGGGATCGGCGTCGACCGGGTCGTCGGGGTTCGCCGCGCAGTAGTCCTCCGCCGAAGCCCCGGTCAGCAACTGGACGCGCGGGCTCTCGTCGAAGGTGCCGTCCAGGCATCCGACGCCGGTCCCGGCGGGGATGTAGCCCTCGGGTACCCGTGTGCGGTCGTTGCGCCGATCGCGCCGATCAGCCGACTGGATCCGTTCATGGGGATCCCTCCCGGACGGTTCGCCTTCGGGGTCCATCGCAAGGGCGCGTCCAATCTGTCGCGTGGCGGATCGATGCGCCCGTCGTCTGCCCCCCGCCATGTCGTCGATCCATCTCACCTCGCGTATTATCTGTCCATGGTTTGATCATTAGTCAGAACATGTGTATGCTTATTCCATGTCGGCGGATCCTCCTTCCGAAGCGGCGTACGGTGGTCCGGGTGGCGAAGAAGACGTCGATGTCGTGCTCGGGGTGTTGGCGGGTCGACTCAACCAGGTGAACGCCGAGCTGGTCGCGGTGACCGAGGGGTTGTTGCACGACGACGGTTGGCAGGTGGGCGGCATGCGGAGCCCTGCCCAGTTCCTGGCGTGGAAGCTCGGTCTGTCACCCGAGCGCGCCCGAGCGGTCATCGCGGTCGCCCGACGACGCTCCGAGTTCCCGACGATCATCGCTGCGTTCGACGCCGGCGAGTTGTCGTTGGAGCAGG
>CBFCWS010000155.1:0-7554 GCA_965601765.1 uncultured Ilumatobacter sp.
GCGACACCCGTCCCCTCCTGGCCGCCGTCCGTCGCTTCCTCACTGCCAGGCGCGCAGGCATCACGTCGAAGCGCGACCGGCGCGAGCTCGCACGCGCCGGCGAGCGCCTGGTCGAAGAACTCGTCGGCGTCCTCCGTCTCTACGATTGACCCATGGCCGAACGTCGCGTCGTCACCCGCCTCCGAGCAGGTGACATGCGCGTCCCGTTCGCGATCGATGACGTCGCCGACGAACTCGAGCGCGATCACGGCATCGTGGTCGAGTATCTCGGTGACGAGCGCCTGACGCAGCAGGTGGAGCGGCGAGTGTGGGCCGACGAGGCCGGTGACGTGACCATCGTCGCCACGGACGACCGCACGGTCGACGCGGTCTACGTCGAGGTCGTCGCGTCGGAGCCGGCCGTCGTCTCGCTGATCGAGTCGGCAGTGTCGTCGCGTGTTCCCGTCGAGCACCTCGACGAAGCACTGTCGGTGGCGTCCGGCACGCCGACCTCGGCCGGCGCAGTCGGACGACTCGGTCTGGTCGGCCCGGACGTCGTGGACGATCGAGTGTTCGACGCCGTGGTCGTCGCGCTCCGTCACGCCGATCCCGACGTCCGCCGCTCGGCGGCGAACGCTGCCGGCCTGCTCGCATGGCCCGAGTTCGCCGAACCGCTTCATGACCTCGCCGGCCGCGAGCAGACCGAGGAGGTTCGGCTGATGGCCGAGCGGGCGCTCCTCCTCTGCAGTCCTGCCACCCGGTAATCCTGGACGCTCCTCGCGGGCGATGGTGTAGTGTCCCGGAGTCGGGAGATCGGGGGCGTGGATGACATCCCTTCCAGGTTCGTCACAGGCAGTGCGAGGAGCTCTGGTCACACTCGATTCCGTCGCGCTGGTCCCGACCGTCATCACCTTCCAGTACAACCCGCACACCCTGACGCGTTCGTACGAGGTGCGCAGCGGTGTCGGCGGTCCCGAGTCGGGTCAGATCACCGGTCCGCCGAACGAGTCGATCCAGGTCGAGCTCGTTCTCGACGCCAACGACGCCAAGGAGGCCGGCGAAGGAGCGGACGGTGTCGCACCACAGCTCGCTGCGCTGGTCGGGCTCGTCACGCCGACGAGCGCCGCCGCCCGGTCGATGCTCGAGCTCGCCGCCGCCGGCAGCATCGAGGTGTTCCCGCCGCCCGGTCCGATCACGCTGTTCGTGTGGGGCGCCAAGCGCGTCGACCCGGTCGCGGTGACCGAGCTGTCGATCTCGGAGGAGTCGCACGACGCCCGACTCCACCCGGTGCTCGCTCGTGTCTCGCTCGGGATGCGGGTCCTCACCTACACCGATCTCGCCGTCGGTCACCCGGGACATGCGCTGTCGCTCGCCGGTCAGATCGCGCGCGAACAGCTCGCCGCGACGTCCACCTCGAGCTCGCTCGCAGCGGCGCTCGGCACCGACGTCCAACTCATCTGACAGGAGGCGCACGGATGCTCGACCCCACCAGCCGCTACGCCGACACCGCCACCGCCGAGTACGTGGGCGCCACCGGACGCCGCGTCGTCCACCTCCGTCGTCGGTTCCTGCCGGCGGCCTCGGCGTACACTCCGGTCGCCCGTGTGGTCGTCACCGAGGGCGACCGGCTCGACCTCATCGCCGCACGTTCGATCGGCGACCCCGAGCAGTACTGGCAGGTGTGCGACGCCAACGAGGCGATGAATCCGGCCGAGCTCGAGCGACTGCCCGGCCGGATCGTCCTGATCGCCGTGAGGGAGTGACGTGCTCGGGTCGACGCTCAACGTCTTCGTGGGGCCGGTCGTCCCGACGCCGATCGCGCCTGCGCTGGTCCCACTCGTCGAGGACGTCTCGGTCACCCATCAGGACACCGGTCGCAGCGGCTTCCAGATCAACCTGACCGTCGGACGCGATGCGGCGACCGGAGCGAACGACTTCCCGCCGCTCGCCGACCAGACGTTCAAGATCGGCAACCGTGTGCAGATCACCGCGACGCTCGGGGTGACCACGCACGTGCTGTCCGACGGCATCATCACGAACGTCCAGCTCACCCCCGGGCTCGACGCCAACACCTCGCGCCTGACGGTGACGGGCGAGGACCTCGCGGTCATGCTCGACCTGCTCGAGGTGTCGCTGCCGTTCCCGGCGATGGCCGACTGGCAGATCGCCGGGCTGATACTCGCCGGCTTCTCGGTCCTCGGCATCGTCCCGATGATCGTGCCGGAGCCCAGCCCGATCATCCGCCTCCCGACCGACTCGATCCCCCAGAAGTCCGGCACGTTCCTCGGGATCCTCGACCAGATGGCCGAGCGGTGGGGCTACGTCTTCTACGTCGAACCCGGCCCCACGCGCGGCCTGAACACCGCCTACTGGGGGCCACCCATCCGGGCGGGGGTCCCACAGAAGGCCCTGACCTGGAGGATGGGCGCGCTCTCGAACCTCGGTTCGATCTCGTTCCAGTCCGACGGCACCAAGCCGAAGCTGGTCTACGGGCTCGTCCACGAGCGGACCAGCAACGCGCCGGTCCCGATCACCGGGCTCCCGTTCACCGGCCAACCGATGTCGGCCGTTCCGTCGTACGTCGGCAACCTGCCCTTCGTCGGCGTCAAACGACTCGAGGACAGCGAGGGCGGCGACGTGATCGCGGCACTCTGGCGGGCGACCGGCGAGGTCTACCGGTCGAACAAGGCAGCCGTCACCGCGAACGGCGAGCTCGACGTCGCGCACTACGGCAGCGTGCTGCGCGCCCGCGCGCTCGTCGACGTCCGCGGGGTCGGTCGCACGATGGACGGCACCTGGTACGTCCAGTCGACGACCCACACGATCGCGCGCGGCAACTGGAAGCAATCGTTCAACCTCGAGCGCGAAGGCGTCGGCGCGCTGAGTGACCGGGTGGTGTCGGTGTGAGCGCGCAACGGCTCGACCGATCGAGTGCAGCGGGAGGGTGCACCACATGAAGCAGCAGTACTTCGGCAAGTACCGGGGCATCGTCACCAGCAACCTCGATCCCGAGCGGATGGGCCGGCTCCAGGTGTCGTGCGCCGAGGTGCTCGACCTCAACCTGCTCGCCTGGGCGATGCCCTGCGTGCCCTTCGCCGGCCCGAACGAGGGCTTCTACATGCTCCCACTGCCCGGGTCGAACGTCTGGGTCGAGTTCGAGGCCGGCGACATCGAACGACCGATCTGGAGCGGGTGCTTCTGGACGACGCAGACGATCCCGCTGCACGCGACCAACCCGCTCGTGCGCACCATCGCGACGGCGACCGGCACGGTCACACTCGACGCCACGGGCGTCACCGTCGTGCTCGGGCCGTCGGGGACGCCACCGGCGATGAGCATCTCGGTCGGGCCGACCGGCGTCGAGATCACGAACGGGGTCAACAAGGTCGCGGTGCGCGTCGACGGGGTCGACGTCAACAACGGGGCGCTGCGGGTGCTCTGATGCCGTTCGTCCTCAACGCCTCGTCCACGGTGACGTGCAGCCACGCCGCACCCGTGAACCACGTGCCCTCGCAGTCCCGCGTGCTCGTCGCCGGTGCGCCGGTCCTGGTACAGACCGACACCAGCTCGATCGCAGGATGTCCGTTCACGATCCCGACCTCGAAGCCGTCACCCTGCACCACGGTCAGGTGGGTCGTCGCCGCGACCCGCGTCGTCGCCGGCGGCACACCCGTGCTGCTGCAGACGTCCTCGGGGCTGGGCCTGAGCCCGGAGCAGGCCCCGCAAGGACCAGTGATCGTCACGGCCGTCCAGCCGAGAGTGCAGGCGATCTGATGGCGCTCACGTTCCCGTACCGCATCGATCGACTCGGCCGCACGGCGACGCCGGGCGACGCTCGTCAGCACGCACGCGAGCTGCTCGAGCAGTTCCTGCTGACCGCACCGGGCGAGCGCGTGATGCGCCCGACCTTCGGGGGTGCCGTCCAGCAGCTCGTCTTCGCACCGGCTGACGACCAGGCGGCGGCCGCGGCGCAGCACCTGATCAGCGGGGGGATCGAGCAGTGGCTGTCGAGCTGGATCGAGTTGCGGGCGGTCGAGGTTCGCAGCGAGGACGCGACCATGATCATCACGATCGACTACCGGTTGCGCACCACGGGTGACACCGACGTCGCGGAGTTCAGGATCGAGCGGTGACATGGCCGACGTGATCCGGTGCGCGAACGATGGTCGCCTGCAGGTGCTCCGCGGGCAGAACCTGATCAACGGCATCGATCACCTCGTCGTCGTCGACGGCGACGACGTGCCCGACGAGCTCCGCCAGCAGATCCTCCTGATCCGCCTCGTCCTCCCGGTCGCGGCCGCCTCCTTCGACACGGGACTCGGCGGCACGCACCGGGTCCGGATCCGGGGCGGCCAGCGCGTCGTCGACCCCGAGGTGCGGTGGGTGACACGGCTCAGCTCGCTCGACACCACGACGATCGACGCCGATCTGACACCCGCCGGCCGCGCCTATCTCGACGCGATCCGGTCGGCTGCGGTCTCGCCGGCCGAATGGCTCGTCGTGATGGTCGAGCGGTACGGCGACCACTCGATGTACTCGCTCCGGCTCCGTGTCGGCGACGATCCGCCACCGGGGTTCGATCCGCTGCTGTCGGAGCTGTCCTTCTCGTTCAAGGTCGACTGCCCGACGCCGTTCGACTGCGTCACCGAGGTCGTCTGCCCGACCGTGCCCGCGGCCGAACCCGAGCTCGACTACCTGGCGCGCGACTTCGCGAGCTTCCGGCGAGCGATGTTCGACCGACTGGCGCTGATCGCGCCGGACGACCTGAACCGCGAGGCTGCGCCGCTGCGTGCCGCCATCGTCGAGGTGATCGCGTACGAGGCCGATCGTCTCGCCTACTTCCAGGACGCCGTCGCCACCGAGGCCTACCTCACGACCGCCCGGACCCGGCCGTCGGTTCGCCGCCACAGCCGCCTGCTCGGCTATCGCATGCACGACGGCTGCAATGCGCGCGGCTACGTGCAGGTCGTGCTCGACCCTGGCGCCTCCCTCGCCGGGTCGCCGATCACGCCGGGCTGCACGATGCTGACGCGGCTGTCGTTCGGCGGGCCCGTCGTCCAGCCCCACGACACGGCGCTCGCGATGTCGGAAGGCCCGGAGGTCTTCGAGGTGCGCCTCGCGCCGGCCGCCTTCAGCGCCGGCAACAACGACATCGCCCTCTACGCCTGGGGCGACGGCGACTGCTGCCTACCCGCCGGGTGCACGTCCGCGTGGGTCGTCGACGAGGGCGACCTCGCGCTCGCGGAGGGCGATTTCCTGCTGCTCCGCCAGACCGCCGACCCGTCGACCCGTGATCCGGCCGACGCCGATCCGTCGCTGCGGCACGTCGTGCGGCTCACCTCGGTCGGCGCTGCGGTCCCCGACCCGTTGTTCCCCGGCACCGCGGCGCGACTCCTCACCTGGCACCACGACGATGCGCTCCCGTTCGGGCTCACCGTCACGGTGGGGGAGCAGCCGGTCGCCTCGGCCGGGGGCAACCTGGTGCTCGTCGACCACGGTCGGTCGGTCGCGGACCGGATCGAGATCGAGCGTTGGGGGAATCAGGATCGGCTGCGGTCGACGTTGCCGCAGGCCGACCTCAGTTTCGCGTGGTGGCCGCCCGAGCCGGCCCGCGACGCCATGGGCGCGATCGCGCTGCTCGACCAGGATCCTCGGCAGGCGACGCCGCTCGTCGAGCTCGCCGGTGAACAGGAGCCGTGGCATCCCGTCCGGGACCTGCTGTCGAGTCCGCCGAGCGCCCGCGAGTTCGTGGTCGAGACCGAGAACGACGGGCGGGCGCGGATCCGCTTCGGTGACGACACGAACGGTCGCCGCCCATCGGACGACTCGGTCGTGACGTCGCAGCTCACAGATCTCGACGACGACCGAGCGTTCGTCGCCTCGTACCGCGTGGGGCGCGCCGCCGCCGGCAACGTGGGCGCCGGTGCGATCGCCCATCTCGTGGCCGATCCGGCGCTCGCCGATCCGGCGCTGACGGCGATGATCTCGTCGATCACCAACCCGATCCCGACGCGTGGTGGGCAGCCGGCCGAGACCGTCGAGGAGGCGAAGCGCGACGCTCCCCAGGCGTTCCGGGTGCAGGAGCGTGCGGTCACCGACGCGGACTGGATCGAGGTCACCGAGCGCGACGAGCGGGTCCAGCGGGCCCGGGCGTCGCGGCGGTGGACCGGGAGCTGGCACACCGTGTTCGTCACCGTCGACCCGGTGGCCGGCGTCGAGTTCGACGCGCTGCGCGACGACCTCGCCGCGTCGCTCCAGCGCTACCGGCTCGCCGGCTACGACCTGGAGGTCGTGCGGCCGATCTACGTGCCGCTCGACATCGGTCTCACGGTCTGCCTCGACCCGGCGGCGTTCCGCGACGAGGTCGAGGCCGCGCTCCGCGAGGAGTTCTCGACCGGCTACACGAGCGACGGCCGTCAGGGCTTCTTCCATCCCGACCGCTTCACGTTCGGCGACAGCGTCTGGTTGGGTCAGGTCGTGGCGCGCTGCATGTCGGTCAACGGTGTCGCGTACGTCGACGTCCGGTCGTCGTCGAACCACAATCGCTTCAAGCGGCGTGGCCACACGCAGGGGACCGAGATCGACGACGGACGGATCCGCATCGGCGACGCCGAGATCGCCCGCTGCGACGCCGACCCGAACGCACCCGAGATGGGCACGATCGAGTTCCACATCGAGGGAGGGACATGAGCGACTGCTGCACCACCCCGCCCGAACCCGGACGCACGAACCCGCCCGGGCAGCCCGAGCTCCGGTTCCGGATCGGCACCTGGTCGACGTTCCGCGAGCGGATGATCCACGAGCTGGCGCGTCAGCCGCACTCGCCCGACGTCGACCCGGCCACCGCCGATCGACCGCTGGCGAAGCTGACGACCCGGGCCGAGGACGACGGGACCATCTCGCTCATCGACGCGGCGGCCTGCGTCTACGACATCCTGACCTTCTACCAGGAGCGGATCGTGAACGAGGGCTACCTCGGGACGGCCACCGAGACGCGTTCGGTGGCCGAGATCGCGCGCAGCATCGGCTACCGGCCCGATCCGGGCGCGGCGGCCACGACCTCGCTGGTCTTCACGATCGACGCGAAGGTCGACGACCTGGTCGCCGTGCCACAGGGACAGCCGGTCCTGAGCGTCCCGGGCCCCGGCGAGCTGCCGCAGACCTTCGAGACGACCGAGGAGCTGCTGGCGCGCCACGAGTGGAACGAGATGCGGCCGAGCCGAACCGTCGAGCACCCGATCGAGGCGGGGACCGACTCGCTGTTCCTCGACGGCATCAACACGGGGCTGCGCGTCGGCGACCCGATCGTCGTGCTCGGGGCCGAGCGCGGCGCCGCACCCGGCTCGGACACGACCGAGCGCTGGGACCTCCGGTACGTCACGGCGGTGGAGACGTTCGCCGTGAGCGACACGTACGCGATGACGAACCACACGCGGGTGCAGCTCGATCGTGGCCTCGGTGATCCGTTCACCGACCCCGCCGCGGTCGACGTCGGCGTCGTCACGTTCGCGAGCCGCGCCGGACTCTTCGGGTGGAACGCGCCGGACGCCCGGATGATGTCCGGGGAGATCAAGG
>CBFCWS010000156.1:0-7511 GCA_965601765.1 uncultured Ilumatobacter sp.
GCCGGCGCTGAGCCCCTCCCCCATCCCGGTGGCGATCGCGATCACGTTCTTGAGCGCACCTCCGAGCTCGCACCCCACGACGTCGTGGTTGGTGTAGACGCGGAACAGCCCGCGCTGGAGGACGTGTTGCAGCGCCGCCGCCACCTGCAGGTCCTCGGTGGCGATGACGCTCGCCGCGGCCTGGCCCGACATGATCTCCTTGGCCAGGTTGGGTCCGCTCAGCGCCGCGGCCGGGTGTCCGGGCAGCACGTCCTTGATCACCTCGGTCATCCGCAGCATCGAGCCCTTCTCGAAGCCCTTGGCGAGGCTGACGATCGGGATCCACGGATGGACGTACGGACGCGCCGCCTCCACCGTCGCCCGGAACGCATGGCTCGGCACCCCGACCACGATGACCTGCGCACCACGCACCGCCTCCTCGAGGTCGGCGGTGGCCCCGAGGTTCGCGGGGAGGTCGTACCCGTCGAGATAGCGCGAGTTCCGATGCTCGGTGGCGATCTCGGCGGCGCACTCGGGGTCGCGTGCCCAGATGGTGACCTCGTTGCGCCCCGCCGCCAGCGACGCGACCGTCGTGCCCCACGAGCCTGCTCCCAACACCGAAACGCGCATCTGCACCCTCCCCGGCCCGGAACCTAGCCGACGCCGACGCTCGTCGTTGCGACGGACGCCGGTGAGGTGTAGACCGGGTTCGCCGAGCCGAAGGAGGACCGCAGTGAACCTTGCCGACGTGTTGTCGATCGTCGCCGACAGCCCGGTGGTCGACGTGTCGCCCGGCGAACGCATCCTGACCGACGGCGAGGTCACGACCTCGATGTACGTCCTGATCGACGGCGAGCTGGAGGTGAGCCGGCGCGGCCGGACCGTGGTGCGCATCTCCGAACCCGGCGCGATCGTGGGCGAGATCGGCATGCTGCTCGATCAGCCGGCGAGCGCCGACGTCGCCGCCGTCGTGGCGACCCGTGTCCATCGGATCGAGGACGGCGAGGAGCTGCTGGATCGCTCGCCCGAGCTGATGCCGTTCCTCGCCAGGACGCTCGCCCGGCGGCTGTGGCAGGTGTCGACGTACCTCACCGATCTGCAGGAGCAGTTCGCCGACCGGAGCGAGACCCTCGGGCTCGTCCCCACGGTCCTCCGAGAGCTGATCGGCACGCCGTCGTCCGAACCCGACCCGGGTTCGGAGCGCGAACCCGACAGCCCGTACTGACACGCACGGGGGCGCCGCCCCGTCGACCTCCGGGACCGTGACGGAGTGACAGTCGCGTCGCTCGCACCGTCCGTCGCACGCACTCGGCGGTCGCCGGCGGCGCGATCAGATGGAGAGCTCGCCGCGGCCGTTCGCCGACCACCAGCTCACCTCGCCGGTCGCCGTGTCGAGGATCAGGTGAGCGGGCATCGGGCCGAGGTGGCGCCCGGCGTTCGTGACGAGCGTGGAGCCGATCCGGTCGAACCACGAGCCGTCGGGCCGAAAGGGGGCCTCGTGGACGTGGCCGGTGATCACGATGTCCGGTGCATGCCGCTCGATGAGCGCGTTGAGCAGGTCGTCGCCGAAGTGCCGCCGACCCGACCATGCCGTCGGGGACGCATCGGGTGGGGAGTGGTAGACCCAGATCCACCGTCCGGGGCGATCGATCGCCGCGGCGGCGTCGAGCTGCTCCTCCACCTCGGACCGGGTCGCCGGCCCCTCCCACCACGCGCAGGCCGACACGAGATCGTCGCCGACGCGCACGTTCGCGCCGTCGCTGATCACCCGCTCGTCGATGCGATCGAGCCACGTCGCGGCCTTCTCGCCGTCGGCGCGTCGCGCGGTCAGGTCGTGGTTCCCCGAGTTCGCGATGACCGTCGTGCGCTCCGCGAGCTTGCCGAGGTATGCGACCGTGAGTGCGATCTGGGCCTGCAGATCGGCGTGGCCGCCGGCGTCGAGGTGGTCACCGGCGAGGATGACGGCATCGAACTCCGCCGCCTGGTCGGCGATCCAGTCGAGCTGCGGGAGCGAGTAGTGGAGGTCGGAGCTGACCAGGTACCGCATTCGCGGTGAACATACCGGGCGCCCGGGGTCGCCCGCGCAGCGGGGCAGGAAGAGCACTCGTGCGATCAGATCGAGCGGCCGGCGGCCAGCCGGTCGGCGATGCCCTGCACGAGCGCGGTCGGCGGGGCCCCCGACTCCTCCAGGACGGCGAGGAAGGTCTCGCCGGGTATCCGCCAGACCGTCGCATCGGTCGTTGCCGTGACGGTGGCCGTCCTCTCGACCCGATCGACCAGCCCGATCTCGCCGAACCACGCGCCGGGTCCCATCTCGTTGACCACCGCACCGCGCACCGTCACCTCGAAGCGACCGGCCACCGCGACGAACAGGTCGTCGGCGGCGTCGCCCTCCCGGATCAACACCTGCCCCCGCGCGCAGTGCTCCTCGACCACGGCCGCGGCGAGCCGCTCGATGGAGGTGCGAGGTGTTCCGTCGAACAGGTCGAGTCTCGCGAGCATGTCGACGACGGGTTCGAGCCCGCGACGGCGATCCTCCGTGCGCAGCCCGATCCGGCGGAGCGACGGGACCGCGGCAGCCGTCAGCACCCCTGCGACGAGCGCGATCGCCACCAGCGCCCCGTCCGGGCCTGCGATCAGGACCAGCGGGGGTGCCGCGACCGCCCCGAACAGCTTGCCTGCGTTGCCGGCGCTGTGGACCACGCCGAACGCACGGCCGAGCTGATCCGGTGGCACCGCCCGCTGGACGGTCACGACCGAGACGACCTCGAACAACACCATGCCCACCCCGACGAACACGAGCAGCGCGGCCGCGACCAGCAGGCTCCCACTGAACCCGAGCGCCGCGGTCGGTACGGCGGTGAGCGCCACGCCGATGACGACGGCGCGCCGAGGGCGGGCGGTGTCACCGGCGCGCCGGGCGATGGGCGTCGCCAGCACGGCGCCGAGCCCGACCGCTCCCGCGAGGTAGCCGAAGCTCGCCGGCTCCTCGCCCAGCACGTCGCGAACGACGATCACGTACAGCACCATCTCGGCCCCGCGCACCAGGTACATCACCCCGACGAGCCCGACGAGTGCCGGGAGACCGCGGACGGCGCGAACGGTGTCGAGCGAGCTGCCCCAGCTCGAACCGAGCGCCCGCCACCGCCGACGGTGCCGGCCGTCGTGCCGGCGGGTGCGGGTCGGCCACGGCACCCCGCGCAGCGATGCGATCAGCAGCGCCGACATCGCGAACGACAGCGCGTTGATCGCATACGCCGCGCTCGACGACCAGGCGACGATCCCGACGCCGATGAGCGGACCGATGAACGTCATCACCTGGCGGGTCGTGCTCAACACCGCGTTCGCCTCGGCGAGGTGGGTCTCACCCGACACGCGCGGCAGAACGGCCGAGAGGCCCGGACGGGTCGGCACGGCCACCACGTAGGAGAGCAGCACGGCGGCGAGGATCGGACCCGGCCCCGCCCCGGCCAGGACGAGTCCGGTGGCCAGCCCCATCATGAACGATCGCCCGAGATCCGCACCGACGAGCACCGGCCGCAGCGCGGCTCCGTCCAGCACCGCTCCCGCGGGAAGGCTCAGGAGCGCACGCGGGCCCAGCCGCGCGATCACCGCCAGCCCGATCCAGAGGCCGTCCCGGGGTTGCTCGGCGAGCGACGCGACGAGCGCGACCCACATGATCCCGTCGCCCGCGCCGGAAACAGCCTCGGCGCCGTACAGCTTGGCGAGGTTCGAGCGGCGATGCGGCAGCGCGTCCCCGGGCGCCGAGACGTTCACGCCGACCGGATCCCGCCAGGTGGGTCTGGCTGCGCCGAGCCGGCCGCCGGAGCGATGTCGACCGGAGGGTCAAGCCACGTCACACGTCGATCTCTTCGCCCTCGCGTGCGACCAGGATCGGTGGAACGACATCGGCGACCGACCGCTCGATCTCGTCGACGAGATCGTCCGTTCGGGACGGCGAGTGGTGGAAGAGATACAGGCATCCGGCGGCGCATCGCTCGGCCAGTGCGATCGCCTGGTCGATCGTCGCGTGTCCGTAGGCGTTCGCCGGTGCGCGCTCGGCTGCAGTGAAATGGCCACCGTGGATCAACACGTCGACATCGCGGGCGAGGTCGGCGGCGGCTTCTGCACCGGGACCGTCGGATGCGGGCAGGTGGTCGGGAAGGTAGGCGACCGAGGCGTCGGACGTGGACAGGCGATACCCGAACGTCCGACCACCCTTGTGCGGGATCTCCCGGGCGAGCACGGCGACGCCCTCGACCTCGATCACTCCCTCGCCGATGGCATCGAAGCGCCACCGTCCCCGCAGCTCGTCGGGCCTGATCGGGAAGTGCGGGGGCGACATCGCCCGGGCCATCGTCTCGACACCTGTGCGACCGTTGTCGGGCATCACGACGCGCACCACCGAGTCGGGTCGATCGCCGGCGACGAAGAACGGGAGGCCCTGCACGTGGTCCCAGTGGAGGTGGCTGAGGAGGATCGTCCCGCGGAACGGTTCACCGCCGGTCAATCCCGTCACCGCCCGCAGTCCGGTCCCCGCGTCGAGCACGATCGTCGGGACCGGCGACCCGTTCGGGTAGACGGCGATGCACGAGGTGTTGCCCCCCACCCGATCGAACGCTGCGCCGGTCGCCGGCGTCGATCCTCGTACCCCGCAGAACCGAAGCCGCACGAGCGACGACGCTACCCGACCACGTCGGTCGACACCGGATCAGGTTCGCCGACGCCGCTCGTCGAACCAGGGGAGCCGGGCCAGCGTCGACTCGAAGCGTCGCCGGCGCTCGATCTGGGGCCGTCCGATCTGGATCAGGCGCAGGACGGTGACCAGACCGAGACCGCCGACCATGTTGCCGACCACCGCGAACGACGACAGCGCGAGCCAGTCGAGGTAGCCGTATGTGGTGTCGCCGACCTGGAGCCCGGCGAACATCTTGATCGAGATGACGACGACGTGGTTCATGTGCGTCGCGCCCAGGAGGAATCCGAATGCTCCGACGGCGACGAGTTTTCCGCCCTCCGTCGAGGCGTTGCGGACCATCCAGGTCATCAACGTGATCGCACCACCCGCGAGCACGGCCAGCATGAACGACTCGGCGGAGATGCCGCGGTCGACGATCTTCTCACCGAGCTCGACGGCCGTTCCCTCGAGGTCGGGATATCCGATCACCAGCAGCGCAGCGATGATGTAGCCGCCGATCAGGTTGGCGACGTACGTGCCCGACCAGAGGCGGACGAGCCGCGTCCATCGCGCGCGCCCGGTGACCACCGTCGTGACCGGCACGAGGAAGTTCTCGGTGAACAGCTCCGACCGGCCGAGGAACAGCGCGAAGAACCCGATGGTGAACGCCAGACCGCCGAGCAGCTCCGACCCGGTCTGGTGTTGCACGAACATCAGTGCCAGGACGCCGAAGCCGACGTCGAGACCGGCCATCAATCCGGTCGCCGCGAGATTTCCCCGAGACCGGTTGAGCCGCTTCCAACCCTCCTCGACGCTGGCGTCGAAGCTGTCGAGCAGCTCCTGTTCGACCTCGTCCGGGTCGGATTCGACACCGGCCGGTTCGAGCGTTGCGGTCGGGGGGATGTCGGTGGTCATGTCTCGCCTGCGATCTCCACGTCGGTTCGGATGGCCGGCGAACCGGTCAGCTGCCCGTCCGCCGTTCTGGGTCGCGTACCCCGGTGCGCACCGACGAAACATGCCGGCCGGACGCGCCCGCCCAGTCGGCGAGATCGGCTGCGCGAGAACTGCAGGGTCCGACGAGCAGCCGACGAGCAGGGCGGCAACACGCGGCGCCACCCGACCTCGACGGTCGGGCGGCGGGAGCGTGATGGTGCAGCCGATCAGCTGCTACGGCGAGCTGGGCTCGGAGACGGCGCTGTCGACGGCGTCGGCTGCACTGCTGCCGACATCGTCGATCACCGCCGCCGCCTCGTCGGTGACCGCGTCGGCGACCTTGCCGACGTTGGCGCTCGCGGCGTCACGAACCGACCGCGTCTGCTTGTCGAGCCGCGCCCTCAGCTCGGCGCGCTGACGCTCGTTGATGCTGGACCCGACGGCGAAGCCGAGCAGCGAACCGATGATCAATCCCTTGATGAAACGCATGTCGAGGGTGTTCCCACGTGGGGCGACCACCAAACCGCCGCACCCTGCGGATGCTGTCAGCCAAGGGTCCGCATCACCGCCGGATCGTTCCGGCCGTAGCGCCGGATCGGATCGAACCCCGCCTGGAGATGGCGCTCGTGCGACGTAGTGATCTGGTGGATCGTGCGACCCGACTCGTTCGTGGTCGGGTCCGATTGCTCGTACGACCACAGCGTCAGGACCACCTCCCCCAGGTGCCGGATGATGTCCTGCGCGGTCTGCGGATCGTTGACACCCGGCGACAGCGCCCGCACGGCGATGTCGGCGAGCTGGGAGATGCCGAAGCCGATGTCGCGCTGCATGGTGCGCGAGGATCCCAGCGCGAAGGCCGATCGGACGTCCTCGGCGGTGTCGTCGTCGATGCTCGTGTCGGCCTCGACGCGGACGAGGGGACTGCGGTCGGTCACGTACCCGCCGTGCACGACCTCGATCCAGGCCTCGGCACCCTCGGGGAGCGCCTGCGAGAGGGCGCCGGAGTCGATCTGTTGCACCCAACCGCCGCGGTCGGACTCGACGACCTGTGCCGAGGTGGGAGCGCCCGACGACACGGCTCGCGTGGCGCGGGGGCGTGCGGCCGGCGCGACCCTCGGACGCTCGCCGTGGCGCGGACCGCCGACCGCCTCGATCACCTCGACCGTGATGCGCTGGGCGATGCTCCCGATCTGCAGGTTGGTGGTGACGTGGTCGACCGCCAGGACCACGCCGACGCGCTCGGCCGGCCAACTCCCCATGGATCCCCGTACCCGGGCGGCGCCGGGAGCAATCCCGACCGGCTACCTTTCCGACCACAGTCCCCGGCCACGTCGTGTCACCCGTGCCCGGCTGTGTGGAGATCATGGCGACGACACCGAGCGACTACCTCAGCGGGGCCAACGTGCTCGTGGCCAGCGGCGACGCAGCACGACGCACCTCGCTGCGGGTCTGGTTCGAGGACGAGGGAGCCACCGTCGTCGAGGCGTCCACGGCGCAGGAGACGACCCACCGCCTCGAGCAGCCGATCGACCTCGTCGTCGTCGACGCCGAGGTCGACGGCGACGGCGACATCGTCGACCGGATCAAGTCCGACCCGGTGACGGCCGAGGTCCCTGTGATCCAGCGATCGAGCGCCGATGTCGACGACGGCGCGATCGCAGATCGGCTGCACCGGGGCGCCGACGCACATCTCGCCGAGCCGACGTCGAACCGGGTCATCGTCGCCACCGCCGGAGCCCTGCTGCGCACCCAGGATCTCGCCCGCCGCCTCGAGGTCGCCTTGTCGAGTGGCAACAGCGGTGTGTTCGACTGGAGCATCCCGACCGGCCGCGTGCGGTGGAACGAGTCGCTCGAGCGCGTCCACGGCATGGCGCCGGGCGAGTTCCCGGGGACGCTCGAGGGCTTCCAGGAGACCGTCCAC
>CBFCWS010000157.1:0-7507 GCA_965601765.1 uncultured Ilumatobacter sp.
CGATCGTCGTCGTCCGACTGAGCGTCGCAGACCGGGCCCGACACCGCACATGGGGACGTGGCGCCGGGTCGTGGCCGGCATCGATGGCGTGGCAGGCTCGTGCGCTGATGGATGAGCTCGCTCGACTCCGGGCGGCGGGAGCGGCACGGCGCCACGACGCCCCGATCGACTCCCTGGCCGATGTGCCCGACGCCGCCGATCGCCCCGATCCGATCGCGATCCTTCGGCGCCAGGACGAGCATCGGTTGCAGTCGCTCGTCCCGATCAGGCACGCGCGCATGCAGGCGACGCCGTTCACCTTCTACCGCGGCGCCGCGGCGATCATGGCCGACGACCTCTCGAAGGTCCCGACCACCGGTCTGCGGGTGCAGCTCTGCGGCGACGCCCACCTGTCCAACATGGGCGTGTTCAACAGCCCCGATCGGCGGTTGGTGTTCGACGTCAACGACTTCGACGAGACGTTGCCCGGTCCGTTCGAGTGGGACCTGAAGCGCCTGGTGGCCAGCGTCACCGTCGCCGCGAGGAACAACGAGCTCACCGACAAGCAGATCGCCTCGGCGACGCGAGCCGCTGCCCGGTCCTACCGGAAGACGAGCGCCGAGACAGCGCAGATGAGCCCACTCGACCTCCACTACTTCCGGATCGAGCTGGATGCCGTCGTCGACCAGCTCGACGAGAAGTTGCGGAAGCGCTCGCGCAAGACGATCGAGAAGGCCACTCGCAAAGACAGCGTCCGGGCGCTCGACAAGCTCACCCAGATCGTCGACGGGCAGCGCAGGATCGTCTCGAAGCCACCACTCATCGTCCGCTTCGAGGACGCGGTCGACGAACCCGACCCGGAGCGGATCGGGCAGCTGTTCGAACGGTACCGGTCGACGCTCGCCCCGCACCGCGCGGCCGTGCTCGACGGTTACCACGTCGTCGACGTGGCCCGCAAGGTGGTCGGCGTCGGCAGCGTCGGCACGCGCTGCTGGATCGTCCTGCTCGAATCGGTGCTCGGCGCGCCGTTGTTCCTCCAGTTCAAGGAGGCGACCGCGTCGGTGCTCGAGCCGTACCTCGGGGCGAGCGAGTTCGCCGAGTCCGGCGAGCGGGTCGTGCGCGGTCAACGGCTCATGCAGTCGACCGGCGACGTCCTGCTCGGGTGGTCCCGCTATCACGCTCCCGACGGCATGACCGCCGACTTCTACTTCCGTCAGCTGTGGGACGGCAAGGGGTCGGCCGAGGTGGAGCAGATGGGCCCGAAGCGGCTCAGGCAATATGCCGATCACTGTGGCGCGACCCTCGCCATCGCCCACGCCCGCACCGGTGACTCCGCTGCGATCGCCGGCTATCTCGGTGACGACGCGACCGCCGACTACGCGCTCGCTTCGTTCGGATCGGCGTACGCCGACATCAACGAAGCCGACCACGCCGCCCACGGCGAGGCGATCGCCGCCGGCAGGCTCCCGTCCTGAGCCGGAACGGGTCGCGTTCGTCAGTCAGCCGGTCGACGGCGACATCGACCTGGTGCCCGACCTCGAATCCGACACCGGATCGAGCTGTCGTGTCGCGCGCTCGACCACGTCGATGAGGCGGGCGATGGCCCACTTCTCGCCGTTCTTCACGACCCCGGTCGGGGCGAAGCCCAGATCGCGGTAGAAGCGCTCGGGTCCACCGGGTTCGTCGACGAAGCTCACCTCGATGTCCCGTTCGCCGGCGTCGATCCGGAGCTGCGCCACCATGCCGACGACACGTCGTGCGATACCCCGCCGCTGGTGCCGACGATCGACCATCAGGCGCCACAGGATCGTGGTCGGCTGGTTGCTCGTCGGGAGGGCGATCACCACGACGCCGCACACGGCGCCGTCGGCGACGACGGCCCGGTACCACGCTCGGGCGCTGACGCCCTCGCGCATCGGTGGGTGGGCGGCCTCCGCGATCGAGACCGCCGGCCCGGTGACGAACCGTCGTTGGCTGTGGGCGAGCTCGAGCGCGCACACCTCGCGCACGTTCGCATGGTCGACCTCGACGAGCTCGATCGAGGTCGGAGTGTGCGTGGGCCGGGCCGACCACGTGCGCCAGTCGTCCAGGAGGAGCGAGAACCGGGCGTCGTCGGTCCACTCGCCGCGGTGCAGTGCCGACGAACGGGCCGTCCCGACGTACTGGAAGCCGCAACGCTCGAGCACGCTCGCCGAGGCCACGTTGCGCGGGTCGGCCGTGGCGGCGACGCGGTGGACGCCGACGGTGTCGAACAGCCAGTCGAGCATCAGCTCGGTCGCACCGACGGAGAAGCCGCTGCCCTGGTGGTCGCCGGCGATCGTGAACCCGATCATCGCGAACTCGCTCGTCGCGTCGATCCAGACCGCCAGGTCGCCGACCATCTCGCCGTCGACGTCGATGGCCAGGTTCACCCATTCGCCGGCGACGGGGGCGCCGAGCAGCGCGCTCTCGCGGGCGAGCCGCTCGGCGTCGGCGAGCGTGTACGGCATCGGCCAGTCCTGGTAGCGCGCGACGTCGTCGTCGTTGCGATACCCGACCAGGGTGGCCGCATCCTCCACCGACATCGAGCGGATGCGGAGCCGGTCGGTCCCGAGGGCGAGGCCGTCGTGCACCGGAGCATCATGCCAAGAACCGTGCCCCCGGCAGCGAACGTTGCCGGGACGAAGTCGGAGGCGCGCACCCGGGGGTCGGCCGGGCACCCGGTCAACGGCGATCCGGTGGCGATCCCGTACGATGTCGGCGAGGCGCCGCTGATCGTCGGACCCGCCGGGCATCGGCGATCAGCACGACCAGCGCCTGGGAGACGTCCAGACATGAAGGCCGGCGACACCGCGATCTCGTTCACTCACAACGCTCGGTCGTCGCTGGGCATCGAGGTCGAGCTGCACCTCGTCGACCAGGAGACGGGCGAGCTGGTGTCCGCGTCGGAAGAGATCCTCGCCGAGATGAGCATCGGGCATCCGGGCGGCGAGCACCCCAAGGCGAAGCACGAGCTGTTCCAGAGCACCGTGGAGATCATCACCGGCGTCTGTGCGACAGCGGACGAGGCACACCGCGACCTGCGCGCGACGCTCGACGAGCTGACGGCGCTGGCGGGGCCGCGCGGCATCGTGCCCATCAGCTCGGGGACCCACCCGTTCTCGCTGGCGAGCACGCAGCTGGTGTCGCCCAACCCCCGGTACCACCAGCTCATCGAAGACATGCAGTGGCCGGCCCGCCGGCTCCTCATCTGCGGCATGCACGTCCACGTCGGTGTCGAGTCGGGCGAGCAGTCGATCACGGTCGTCAACGAGCTCACGCGCCACCTGCCGCTGCTGCTGGCGCTGTCGGCGTCGAGCCCGTACTTCGAGGGCGAGGACTCCGGACTGGCCTCGGCCCGGTCGAAGGTGTTCGAGTCGCTCCCGACCGCCGGCCTGCCGCCCCAGATCGCCGACTGGCTCGACTTCGAGGCGTTCATGGGGACGTTGCTCGACACGGCGTGCATCTCGTCGATCCGCGAGGTCTGGTGGGACATCCGGCCCCACCCCGACTTCGGGACAGTCGAGTTGAGGATGTGCGATGCGACGCCGACCCTGAGCGAGGCGACCGCGCTCGCCGCGCTGTCCCAGTGCCTCGTCGAGTGGACCAAGCGACATCTCGCGGCCGGGACGCTCCCGCCGGCGCCGCGCGAGTGGACCGTCCGGGAGAACCGGTGGTTCGCGAGCCGCTACGGGCTCGACGCCGAGGTGATCGTCGAAGACGTGGAGGCCGGCGAGGTCTCGCGCCGGCGGCTGCGCGACATCGCCGTGGAGACCGTGGCCGAGCTCGCGCCGATCGCGGTGGAGCTCGAGTGCACCGCCGAGCTCGACGGCGTGCTCCGCATCCTCGAGGTGGGGTCGGGGACGGAACGACAGCGGCGCATCATCCGCGAGGGGGGTACGCTCGTCGACGTGGTGCACCACCTCGCTCACGAACTCGCCGACGACGTTCCGCGTCGATGAGTGGCGCCGAGTCCGCACCTCCGGGCGGTCGCCCGCTCGACGCCTGGCTGGGCGAGCACAGCGAGGGGTTGCGCGCGATCCGGCGTCATCTCCACGCGCATCCCGAGCTGAGCGGTGAGGAGCACGCCACGACGGAGTTCATCGCCGAACGCCTGATGCTCGCCGGACTCGAGCCGCGCCGTCTCGCGAGCGGCACGGGCCTGGTGTGCGACCTCACACCCGACCGGACCGACGGACCGCTCCTCGCACTGCGCGCCGACATCGATGCGCTGGGCATGGACGACGAGAAGGACGTGCCGTACCGCAGCCAGGTGCCGGGGGTGTCGCACGCGTGCGGTCACGACGTCCACACGGCGGTACTGCTCGGCGTCGCGCTGTTCCTCGCCCACCATCTCGAACTGATCCCGGGTCGCCTGCGCTGCATCTTCCAGCCGGCCGAGGAGCGGGTGCCCGGCGGTGCGCTCGACGTGATCGCCGACGGCGCGCTCGACGGGGTCGCCGGCATGCTGGGCCTGCACTGCGATCCGAAGCTCGACGTCGGGCGGGTGGGGCTCCGGGCCGGTGCGATCACCAGTGCGTCCGACATGGCCGAGATCCTGCTCACGGGTCCGGGCGGACACACGGCGCGTCCCGACGAGACGGTCGACATGATCACCGTCGCCGCCGAGCTCGTCGCCGAGTTGCCCGGTCGCGTGCGCGACCTGATCGGCAGCGACGCCGTGCGGGTCGTGTTCGGCGCGATCCACGGTGGCGACGCGGCCAACGTGATCCCGGCGACGTGCCGCCTGCGCGCGTCGATCCGTACGCCCGACGACGAGATCTGGGGCCGCCTCGGGCCCACGGTCGACAAGGCGGTCGCCGAGATCCTCGACGGCACCGGTTGTGCGTTCGACGTCGACTACACGAGCGGGGTGCCACCGGTGGTCAACGATGCCGGCGTGATCGAGATCGTGCGGACGGCGAGCGAGTCGGAGCTCGGTCCCGGGTCCGTCGCCGAGGCGGTGCAGAGCTGGGGTGGCGACGACTACGCGTGGTTCGGTCGGCGGTTCCCGGCCGCGTACGTGCGACTCGGCGTCCACGACCCGACGTCGCCCGGGCCGCGCCTCGACCTGCACGCCGGACGGTTCGACGTCGACGAGCGGGCGATCGCCGTCGGGGTGCGGCTCCTCGTGGCGGCGTCGGCGGCCTACTTCGCGTCGTGACCGGTGCCCGCACCTGGGTCTTCGGGTACGGGTCGCTCGTGTCGCGCGCGTCGTTCGAGCAGACCCTCGGCCGCACGGTTCGTGACGACGAGGTGCACGCGGCGGTGCTCGCCGGCTTCGGCCGCAGGTGGAACTACGCATCGCCGCGCCGTCGGGGCTCGTGGTCGACGACGGATGGTGTGGTCGACGACGGCACGGTCGTGTGCCTCGGCATCGTGGAGGCCGTCGGCGAGACAGCGAACGGTTCGGTCATCGCCGTGACCGGAGCCGAGCTGGTCGAGGTCGACCGGCGGGAAGCCGCCTACGACCGTGTCGACGTCACCGACCTCGTCGAGCCCGACGGCCGGATCGGGCGGCGTGACCGGGTGGTCACCTACGTGCCGCGTGCGGCGGCGATCGAGCGCTACGAGCGCGCGAGAGCCCTGGGGACCGCGGCGGTCGAGCGGCGGTACTGGGACCTCGTGATCGATGCGTTCACCGCGCACGGCACGGCTGCGCTCGACCGCTACCGTGCCACCACGCCGGCGCCCGAGGTCCCGGTCGTCGACGTGACGATCACCTGGCGGCGGGACCGGTTCCCGTCCGGCGGCGAGCCGCACGGCGCCGTCTGACGGGGTGCGACGCCTCCGGGCGCGGCGCGACGACCGACCGGGGGTTCACGAACATGCGTTCGCTGATAGGATCGGCGTCATGACGACGGTCGACCAGGAGCTCGAGTTCGCCGCTGACGGCGCCGCCGTCATGTCGAGCGCGGACATCGGCGACGATCGTCCGTTCCAGGTCGTCTCCGACTTCGCGCCGGCGGGCGACCAGCCCACGGCGATCGCCGCGCTGTCGCAGGGGATCGAGGCGGGCGACCGGTTCCAGACGCTGCTCGGCATCACCGGATCGGGGAAGTCGGCCACGATCGCCTGGACGATCGAGCAGGTCCAGAAGCCGACGCTGATCCTCGCACCGAACAAGTCGCTCGCGGCCCAGCTCGCCCAGGAGATGCGCGAGTTCTTCCCGAACAACCGCGTCGAGTACTTCGTCAGCTACTACGACTACTACCAGCCCGAGGCCTACATCCCGTCGAGCGACACGTTCATCGAGAAGGACAGCTCGATCAACGACGAGATCGACCGCCTCCGACACTCGGCGACCGCCGCGCTGCTCACGAGACGCGACACCATCGTCGTCGCCTCCGTGAGCTGCATCTACGGCATGGGCAACCCCGACGAGTACAAGGGCCAGCTCGTCGATCTCAGCGTCGACGTCGACTACGACATGCGATCGATCCTCCGCCGGCTCGTCGACATGCAGTACGACCGCAACGACGCCACGCTCGGCCGTGGCAGGTTCCGGGTGCGCGGCGACACGATCGAGGTGCACCCCGCCTACGAGGAGTCGGTCCTGCGGATCGAGATGTTCGGCGACACGGTCGAGCGTCTGACGCGCATCGATCCGCTCACCGGTGAGACGCTCGAGGAGATGCAGCGGGCGATCGTGTTCCCCGCCACCCACTACGTCGCCGGCAACGAGCGGATGGCGGTGGCGATGGGGAAGATCGAGAACGAGCTGCAGATCCGTCTCGCGCAGTTCGAGGAGGAGGGCAAGCTGCTCGAGGCGCAACGGCTCCGGATGCGCACGCAGTACGACCTCGAGATGATGAGCGAGGTCGGGTACTGCAACGGCATCGAGAACTACTCGATGCACATCGACGGCCGCGACTTCGGCGAGCCGCCGTTCACGCTGATCGACTACTTCCCCGACGACTTCCTGATGGTGGTCGACGAGAGCCATGTCGCCGTGCCCCAGCTGCACGGCCAGTTCGCCGGCGACCGCAGCCGCAAGGACGTGCTCGTCGAGCACGGGTTCCGCCTGCCGTCGGCCCGCGACAACCGTCCGCTCACCTTCGAAGAGGTGCTCGAGCGCATCAACCAGGCCGTGTTCCTGTCGGCGACGCCGGGGGAGTACGAGCTGCGCGTGTCGTCCCGGGTCGTCGAGCAGATCGTGCGGCCGACCGGCCTCGTCGACCCCGAGGTGATCGTCAAGCCCACCAAGGGCCAGATCGACGATCTGATCGAGCTGGTGAACGACCGCGTCACGAAGGGCGAGCGCGTGCTGGTCACGACGCTCACCAAGAAGATGGCGGAGGACCTCACCGAGTACCTGCTCGAACAGGGGCTCCGCGTGCGGTACCTCCACTCCAACATCGACACGATCCAGCGGATCGAGATCCTCCGGGCGTTGCGACTCGGCGAGTTCGACGTGCTGGTCGGCATCAACCTGCTGCGCGAGGGGCTCGACCTGCCCGAGGTGTCGCTCGTGTGCATCCTCGACGCCGACAAGGAGGGGTTCCTGCGT
>CBFCWS010000158.1:0-7498 GCA_965601765.1 uncultured Ilumatobacter sp.
GCCCGGCGCCGACCGGCGAGCAACTGGGTACGTTCTGCGGTGCATGCACGACGACGCAGGACGGCTCGACGACCGGGGAGCACCGGTGAGCGCTGGGGTGTCCGCGTTCGCCGCGGCGGTCGCCGCCGTCCGCGCCGGCGAGCGCGACGTCGCCGACGTCGCCGCCGACGTCGCCGCCGAGCTCACCGACCCCGAGCTGCTCGGCCTGCTCGACGGCGACGTCTCGATGCTGGCCGGCCTGCGGGGGTTCGGCCGGCACGGCTACAACCGCACCCCGATCGTCGCCGGGCGGCTCGACCGACTCGGCATCCCGGGGATCCGGTTCACCGACGGCCCGCGCGGCATCGTGATGGGCTCGTCGACGTGCTTCCCCGTGGCGATGGCCCGCGGCGCGACCTGGGATCCGGCCCTCGAGGAGGAGATCGGGGCGGCGATCGGCCGGGAGGGTCGCGCCCAGGGCGCGAACCTGTTCGGTGGCGTCTGCGTCAACCTGCTGCGCCACCCCGCCTGGGGCCGCGCCCAGGAGACCTTCGGCGAGGACCCCGTCCACGTCGGGGCGATGGGGGCGGCGACGACCCGGGGCGTCCGGGGTCACCTGATGGCCACCGTCAAGCACTACGCCCTCAACAGCATCGAGAACGCTCGCTTCCAGGTCGACGTCGCCGTCGACGACGACGTCCTGCACGAGGTCTATCTCCCGCACTTCCGGCGGGTCGTCGACGCCGGCGCCGATGCCGTGATGTCGGCCTACAACGCGGTCAACGGGGAATGGTGCGGCGACAACCGGACGCTGCTGACCGACGTCCTCCGCGACGAGTGGGGGTTCGAGGGGTTCGTGATGTCGGACTTCCTGTACGGGCACCGCGATCCGGTCGGCTCGGTGGCGGCCGGACTCGACCTCGAGATGCCCTTCGTCCAGCAGCGCGCCCGGGCGTTGCCGAAGGCGCTCGCCGACGGCGATCTCGCCCGCTCCGACGCGCTCCGCGCCGCCCGGCGGCTGCTCGCCGCCCAGGTCCGGTGGGCCGGCTCCGTGCCCGACCGTGCGCCCGACGCGTCGGTCGTCGCCTCACCGCCGCACCGGGCGCTCGCACGCCGGGCGGCGGCGGCGGGGATGGTGCTGCTGAGGAACGAGCCGTTCGGAGCCGCGCCGCTGCTGCCCCTCGACCCCGATGCCGTCGGTCGCGTCGCGGTGCTCGGCGCCCTCGCCGACGCGCCGAACCTCGGTGACGACGGCTCGTCGGCGGTGCGACCACCGGAGACGGTGACGATGCTCGCCGGGCTGCGCGAGGCCCTGGGTCCGCACGCCGTCGCCGTACCGGACGACGACGCCGTGGAGTCCGCCGTCGTGCTCGCCCGCTCGAGCGACGTGGCGGTCGTCGTCGTCGGCTGCACCGCCGCCGACGAAGGCGAGGCGCTGATCGCGATGGACCGCGACACGATCGGGCTGATGCCCGGGCCGCTCGGGTCCCGGCGCCTCGCCGGTCTGACGTCGAAGCTGATCTCGATCGCCGCCCGGTCGAAGGGATCCACGGGCGGCGACCGTGAGCGGTTGACGCTGCGCGACGAGGACGAGGAGCTGATCCGGGCCGTCGCGGCGGTCAACCCCCGGACGATCGTCGTCGTGGTCGCCGGCAGCGCCGTGTTGACCGAGCGCTGGCGCCACGACGTCCCTGCGGTGCTGCTGGCGTGGTACCCGGGTATGGAGGGCGGCCGCGCGCTCGCGGACGTGCTGACCGGCGCCGAGGAACCCGGCGGCCGGCTCCCGTTCGCGGTCCCGACCGACGAGTCGCACCTGCCGCACTTCGATCGCGACGCACGCCGGATCGTGTACGACCGGTGGTGGGGGCAACGCCGGCTCGATCGCGACCGTCGCCGACCGGCGTTCCCGCTCGGCTTCGGCCTGGGGTACACGCAATTCGAGCTCGACGGCCTGGAGCTCACCGCGCTCGACCGTGCGTCGCTCACGGGCAGCGCTCGCGTCGCGGTCGCCAACACGGGCGGTCGTCGCGGCTCCACCGTGGTCCAGGTCTACGCCGACAGCGAGGCCGGCCCGCTGCGGCCGCGGCGTCAGTTGCTCGGGTTCGCGAAGGTCACCCTCGATGCGGGTGAGGGGGGCCGGATCGACGTCGACCTCGATCTGCGGCCGCTCGCCCGGCGCGAGCCGGCATCGCGCGAGTGGTCGCTGGTGCCGGGCGACCACCGGTTGGAGGCAGCCCGGCACGCGGGCGACCCCGCCGCCGTCGTGATCCCGTTCGACCCGACCTGACCGCTGCGCCGGGCTTACGGGAACACGACGGTGCGGTCGCCGATCAGGAACACGCGATCGTCGGCGACGGCGCGCACCGCGCGGGCGAGGACGAGCCGCTCGGTGTCCTGGCCCAGCGACACGAGCTGGTCGGCGGTGTGGGCGTGGGTCACCCGTGTCACCTCCTGCTCGATGATCGGTCCCTCGTCGAGGTCGGCGGTCACGAAGTGGGCCGTCGCACCGACCAGCTTCACGCCGCGGTCGTGTGCCTGGTGGTAGGGCTTGGCGCCCTTGAACCCGGGCAGGAACGAGTGGTGGATGTTGATCGCTCGTCCGGCGAGGAACTCGCACAGGTCGTCGGAGAGGATCTGCATGTAGCGCGCGAGCACGACGATGTCGATGTCGTGGGCGACGACCAGTTCCTTGACCCGGGTCTCCTGGGCCTCCTTGGTCTCGCGGCTGACCGGCAGGTGGACGAACTCGACGCCCGACGCGGCGGCGATCGGGCCGCAGTCGGGGTGGTTGGACACGACGACCTCGATGTCGACCGGCAGCCCGCCGTTGCGCCACCGGTACAGCAGGTCGACGAGACAGTGGTCGTGCCGGGAGACCATGATCATCACCCGCGGCCGGTGATCGGCGCGGCGCACCCGGAGATCGGCCTCGTCGTCGGCGAGGCGGGCTGCGACGGCGTCGTGGACGTCGTCCACCCCGAGGTCGTCGTCGACGTCGATCACCGTGCGCATGCAGAAGATCAGGCTGTCGGGATCGGTGAACTGCTCGTTCTCGACCACGTTGCCGCCGATGTCGAGCACGCCCGCCGTGACGGCGTGCATGATGCCCCTGCGGTCGGCGCAGGTGAGGGTGAGCACGTGGCTGGTGGTCATCGTCGGGCAGTCTGGCAGCGGGGGCGGCGAATCGCGCGGGCTCACTCAGCCGGTGCGAGCCAGACCGTCGTGTCACCCGGGAGGATCGCCTGGTCCTCCAGCGGCGACGACGACAGCAGCACGACGCCGTCCGGGATCGACACGGGGTCGGCACCGAAGTTGGTCATGCAGATCACCCCGGAGCCGCGCCGGATCGCGAGCACGTCGTCGGCGTCGCCGGACGCGTCGCCGTCGAGCCATTCGAGCGACTCGTCGCCGATCAGGCGCTCGCGGCGCACGCGCAGTGCGGTCCGGTACAGCTCGAGGCTGGAGCTCGGATCACCCGCCTGGGTCGATGCCGCCAACTCGCCGTACACGGCCGGTTGCGGGAGCCAGGCTCCGCCCGCCCCGAACCCGAACGACGGACCGTCCGGCGTCCACGGCATCGGTACCCGGCAGCCGTCGCGGCCCTTGACCGTGTGACCGGAGTTCTCCCAGGCCGGGTCGTCGAGGACCTCGGGTGGGAGGTCCCAGACCTCGGGCAGGCCGAGCTCCTCACCCTGGTAGATGTAGACCGATCCCGGCAGGGCGAGCAGGAGCATCGACGCGGCCCGGGCGCGGCGCGCGCCGAGCTCGACGTCGAGCAGCTCGTGCGGGCCGTCGAGCAGCCATCGCCGCCAGTTCGTGCCGTCGGGGAGCCCGAGCCGGGTGGCATGGCGCATCACGTCGTGGTTCGACAGCGTCCACGTGTTGGTCGAACCGACGGCCTCGGCGGCGTCGTAGGCGTCGCGGATCGCTCCGCGGAAGCCGGTGGCGGTCCACGGGGTCTCGAGCAGGTCGAAGTTGAAGCTCTGGTGGTACTCGTCGGGGCGCAGGTACATGGGTCGGCGGTCGGGTGAGACCCATGCCTCCGCGACCATCATGGCGTAGCCGTCGCTCGCCTCGTCGATCACCCTGCGCCAGCGCCGGATGATCTCGTGGACGTCGTCGCGATCCCAGTGCGGGTGCTCGTCGATCGTCGTCGAGCCGAGCAGGTCGGTGCCGGCCTCGAGATCGGGGAGCGCCGGGTCCTTGGCCAGTGAGTGCGCGACGTCGATGCGGAAGCCCTCGACATGGCGGTCGATCCAGAAGCGGAAGATGTCGTCGAACTCCTCCCGGACCTCCGGGTTCTCCCAGTTGAGATCCGGTTGCGTCGCGTCGAAGAGGTGCAGGTACCACTCCCCGTCGGGCACCCGCGACCATGCGGGCCCACCGAACACCGAGTTCCAGTTCGTCGGCGGCTCGCTCCCGTCGGGCCCCCGGCCCGGCCGGAACCAGTAGCGGGCGCGCTCGGGCGATCCGGGTTGGGCCGCGAGGGCCGCCTGGAACCAGCGGTGCTCCGACGAGGTGTGATTGGGGACGATGTCGACGATCAC
Source organism: uncultured Ilumatobacter sp. (assembly GCA_965601765.1). Taxonomy (GTDB): domain Bacteria; phylum Actinomycetota; class Acidimicrobiia; order Acidimicrobiales; family Ilumatobacteraceae; genus Ilumatobacter. The sequence continues at coordinate 4,527 of CBFCWS010000158.1, forward strand.
GCCGATGCCGAGCGCATGGGCTTCGGCCAGCATCGCCTCGGCGTCGGCCAGGGTGCCGAAGCGCGGATCGATGTTGCGGTAGTCGGCGACGTCGTATCCGCCGTCGTTGAGCGGGGACGGGTACCAGGGGCTGAGCCAGATCGCGTCGACACCGAGATCGGCGAGGTAGCCCAGTCGCGACCTGATGCCGGCGACGTCACCCGTCCCGTCACCGTCGGCATCGGCGAACGACCGCGGGTAGACCTGGTAGACGACACCCTGGCGCCACCAACCCCGCTCGATGCCGCCGCGTTCAGATGGCACCGTCGCGCCCCTCCCAGTACGGCTCCCGCAGCTCGCGCTTGAGCACCTTGCCCGGCCCGGACTTGGGTAGCGGTTCGGAGGTGAACTCGACCGATCCCGGCACCTTGTAGCCCGCGATCCGATCACGGCAGTGGGCGATCAGCTCCTCGGGGGTGGCGGCGGCGCCCTCGCGCAGCACGACGACGGCGTGCACCGCCTCCCCCCAGCGGTCGCTCGGGATGCCGAAGACGGTCGCCTCGAGGACGGCGGGATGGGTGTAGATGGCGTCCTCGACCTCGGTGCAGTAGATGTTCTCGCCGCCGGAGATGATCATGTCCTTGCTCCGGTCGAGGAGGTAGAGGTAGCCCTGCTCGTCGAGGCGGCCGACGTCGCCCGACCAGTACCAGCCGTCGCGCAGCGCCTGCGCCGTCTGCTCGGGCTTGTTCCAGTAGCCGACCATGACGTTGTCGCCGGCGATCGTCACCTCGCCGACCTCGCCGACCGGGAGGGCGGCGCCGTCCCGGTCGCGGATGACGACCTGGCGACCCATCGCCGGCCGACCGCACGACTTCTCGCGCTCGGTGCCGAGCAGCGCGACCTCGTCGATCGTGCCGGTCACGAGCGGCGAGGTCTCGGTGGCGCCGTACAGGTGGCAGAAGGCCACCCCGGGGAACGCCTTGGTGCCGCGCCGCACCACCTCCATCGCGATCGGCGACCCGCCGTGGGCGTAGACCGTCATCGACGAGACGTCGCGTGGCCGGGCGAGCTGCTCCTCGACGGTGGCGGCCACCATCGTCGGCACGCCGAGCGTCTGGGTGATGCGTTCGGCCTCGACGAGATCGAGCATCGCCCCCGGGTCGAAGGTGGGCAGGATCACCTGTGCGGCGCCGACGGCGATCGACTGGAGGACGCTGATCGAACCGGCAGCGTGGAACATCGGCGCCATCACGAGGTACCGGTCCTCGTGCGACATCGGTTGCGTGACCTGGACCCCCCAGGCGTTCGCGACGAGGTTGCGATGGCTGAGCATCACGCCCTTGCTCGCCGCCGTCGTTCCGCCGGTGTAGAAGAGTCCGGCGAGATCATCCGGAGCGACCGCGTCGTCGTCCCAGTCCTCGGGTTCGGCTGCTCCGACGAGTCGGTCCCACTCGCCGGTGTCGATGCGGATCACCCGATCGACGTCGTCGGCCAGTGGGCCCGGGTCGCGGTCGGTGATCAGGATCCGGGCACCGGAGTCGCGCAGCGCGTATTCGAGCTCCGCGCGTGCCCACCGGAAGTTGAGCGGCACCTGGACGCGGCCGGCGAGCGAGATACCGCAGTAGCACTCCAGGAAGGCGATCGAGTTGAGGGCGAGGACGGCGACGCGGTCGCCGGGTGCGGTCCCGAGCTCGTCCATGACCCGGTGGACCCGGCGCAATCGATCGGCGAGGTCGCGATACGTGAGGCGGTCGTCGCCGCAGACGACCGCCTCGCGATCGGCGGCGATCACGAGCGCGCGCTGGAGCGTCTGGAGGAAGGTGTGCACCGCAGCATTGTGCCATCTGCGAGGTGGTGCGCCATGCCTGCAGCATGCCGACACCTCCACCGGAGCCTTCGCTAGCCTGGGGGTCGTGGGGGAGTCGACGAAGTCCGGGTACACCGCACCGAAGGGTCGCCCGACCCGATCGCGCGACGGCGGCGTGCCGCAGCGACGGGTCTTCGGGCCGACGACGCAGTGGGTCGCGCTGATCGGCGTGCTCTCGTTGGTGATGATCGTGATCTGGGTCGTCACCGACGGCGGCGACTTCAACCCCTTCAACGACGAGACCAACACGGTCGTGCCCGCCGGCGCGGTGTCGATCGCGCAGGCTGCGGTTCGCTTCGCGCTGACCAACTGATCTCGTCGACCTCACGTCACCGGCCGGCGCCGTCGTTGGGCGTCGGCGGTTCGTCGACCTCGCACCCCGTCGATGCCGCCACGACCCACGCGTGACGTGCGAACGCCGACGCGATGTCGCGCTCCTCCCCGGTGAGGGTGCTGTCGCCGGCTTGTGCGGTCCACATCGCGCGCTGCTCGAGCACGCCCTCGCAACCCGCCTCGGTCGCGATGTCGCCGTTGAGCTTGACGGCGAGCGGTCGCTCGCCGACGAACTCGACGTCGTCGCTCGGCCTGATCTCGATGCGACGTCCGTCCAGGGTCACCCCGACGAAGACGAGCTCGGGTTCGGTGGTGCGGACCTCGACGGTGGTCGGGGGCGGGGGGAACGGGTCGCAGGCTGCGGTCCGTTCGCGGGCCGGCGACGTCAGGCTGTCGCATCGCAGCGCGACGAAGGTGGGGACGTCGTAGCCGATCAGCCCGGGTGCTGCGGCGAGCTGTGCCGCGAACGCGTCGTACGACGGGCAGGCGGTGAGCGCGGCGTCGAGCAGCTCCACCTGCTCCTCGGTCTCGACCGCCGCCGCCGCGTCGGCCACGAGCCCGGCGCACCCGCTCCGCACCGGTGCCGCCTCGTCCGCCTCGCACCCCGCAGCGAGGATCAGGCCGACGGCGACCAGGCAGGTCAGCACACGTCGGACGTCGGATCGCATCGGGCTCATGATCGCACGCTCGACCCCCGGTGTGATCGCATGCGGCCGGCCAGCCGCTATCGTGCGCCCCCTGGCGACGTGGCCGAGTGGCTGAGGCAACGGCCTGCAAAGCCGTGTACCCGGGT
>CBFCWS010000159.1:0-7475 GCA_965601765.1 uncultured Ilumatobacter sp.
GCTCATCATGGTGCGCTCGTCATGGTGGGCTCGTGAATCGGTCCGTGCTCCCCGGTGGGTCGGAGGCGCATGTCAGTCGGGGATGCGGTAGCCGGCGTGTCGGATGGTGACGATCGCGTCGGCGCCGATCTTGCGGCGGAGGTAGCCGACGTAGACCTCCACGATGTTGGGGTCGCCCGCGAACTCGAGCCCCCACACGGCGTCGAGCAGGGCCTGCTTGGCGACCACGTCGGGTGCGCGCCGAGCGAGGTGCTCGAGCACGGCGAACTCCCGCGGGGTGAGCGTCACCGGCTCGTCGGAGCCGCGGGTGGCGGTCAGCTGGCCGGGGTCGACGACGAGGTCGCCGACGTGGATGCGGTCGTCGTTGGTGTGTGCGGCGCGGCGCAGGAGCGCCCGCAGCCGGGCGGTCAGCACCACCAGCGAGAACGGCTTGCGCAGATAGTCGTCGGCGCCCGTGTCGAGCGCCTCGGCCTCGTCGTACTCACCTTCCTTGGCGGTGAGCATGAGGATCGGTGTGCCGTTGCCGGCGGCGCGCAGCTCGCGGCCCACGAGGTACCCGTTCTTGCCGGGCAGCATGATGTCGAGGACGATCGCGTCGTAGTCGACCTGGGTGGCCTGCCACACGGCGTCGTTGCCGTCGTGCACGACGTCGACGTCGAACTGCTCGGCGCGCAGCGCGGCCGCGATCGATTCGGCCAGTTTCACTTCGTCGTCGACCACGAGCAGGCGCATGCGCACAGTCTGGCCGCGGTATCGACGATGGGAACGGTCCCGGACGGGATCTCGTCTCAGGGCGATTTCAGGGCGATTTCAGGGTGGTCCCGGCATGATGTGGCCATGAACCCGTTCGACACGCCCCCTTCGACCCCTCCCGTGTCGCTCACGCCCCCCGCGCCGGAGTCCCCCCGCTCCGGCGGACGCGGCCGACTGGCGCTGGTCGCGGCCGTGACCGCCGGGGTCGTCGGCGCCGGTGCGATCGGGATCGGTCAGCTGGTGTCGGCCGATCGGCCGTCGGTGAGCGAGGAGCCGACCGACGAGCCGACCGAGACGACCATCCCCGACGAGCCGGCGGAGGACGAGACCGGCGACGACCGGGGCGTGCCCACGATCGAGGGCGAGATCGTGATCGATCTCGGTGACGGCGAGACGCTGGTGATCGACCTCGGTGAGGTCGCAGCGTGCCTGCCCGACCTCGACCAGCTCCCTGACCTCGACGGCTTCCCCGACCTCGAGGACCTGCCCGACCTCGGCGAGCTCGACGACCTCGACGACCTCGACGACCTCCCGTTCCTCGACGAGCTGCCCGGCCTCGACGGGACGACGATCACGATCACCGGTCCCGACGGGCTGGAGGTCGTCACGCTCGGCGACGACGGTTCGGTGACGATCACCTCCGAGGACGGCGAGGTGACGGTCGAGACCGACGGCGACGCCGGCGTCGGGGAGATCGACGTCCTCGGCGACATCGACCTGGGCGACCTCGACCTCGGCAACCTCGAGGACGTGTTCGGCGAGGACGCGCTCGGCGATCTGGAGGAGCTCTTGGGTGAGGGGTTGTTCGAGGATCTCGAGGAGATCCTGGGCGGCGACCTCTTCGGCGAGGAAGCGCTCGGCGAGGGTCCGGTCGGTGAATCCGACGACCTCGACCAGATCCTCGGCGCGATCGGCGGCGGTGCCCTCGGTGAGCTGTTCGGCGATCTCGACGACTGCCTGCGAGGGGCGCTCGACCAGGGCTGACCGCTCCGGACGGCGCCGCCGTCCCGGCCTCGGACGTGTCCGGATCCTCTACGGTTCGGTCATGAGCATCGAGGTCCCGATCGAATCACTCCTCGCCCAGGTGGGCGATTGGGGCTGGTGCTACTTCGCGACCGTGTCGGACGACGGGCGAGCCCACCTCGTCGCCCTGCGCCCCGACCTGGTCGCCGGCACGCTCCGCTTCGAGGTCGGCACCGGGCGGGCACGGCGCAACGCGATGGCGAGACCCGACGTCGCGCTCGTCTTCCCGCCGCGCACCGACGTGACCGAACCCCGCGGCTACAGCCTCGTGGTCGACGGTCGCGCCGAGGACGTCGCCGACGCCGTCGTCGCGGTGCGGCCGACGTCAGCGGTGTTGCACCGACCCGCGCCGTGAGCGTCGACCGCATCCCGCTGCCGGCGGGCACCCCCGGTGCGCTGTGGCTGACCTCGCTCGGGGAGGTCAGCGCCGATCCCGACGCGGCGCTCGCGCGCACCCGTTCCGGTGTGATCGTGTGCCTCAACCCGCGCGCCGAGCTGGAGCAGCGGGCGCCGTCGTACATCCCCTGGCTGCGCGCCAACCAGCCGGATCGCGCGCTGTGGTTCCCGGTACGGGACTTCTCGGCCGAGTCCGCGGACGCGACCATGCCGTTCATCGACATGGTCGTCGCGCGCCTCCCGGACGGTGTCGTGATGCACTGCGCCCTCGGCCTGGGTCGTGCGGGGACGATGGCGATCGGCGTGCTGGTCGCGCTCGGGGTCGCGCTCGACGACGCGATGGCGACGATCGCCGCCCACCGGGCCGGCGCCGGCCCGGTGAGCCCGTCCCAATGGGCGCTCGTCGAGGACCTCGCGGCCCACGTCGCGCACCGACCGGGAACCTGAGCCGCTCGTCGAGACGCCGGCTCCTCGCGCCGGCGTCGGACGGGACGGCGACGATCCTGGCGCGGCTCGACCTCGAGGACGAGTCCACTCGCGACGACATCGACGCGACGTGCGCTGCGGTGCGCGCGGTGGAGGGGCGCTCGGACGCGCTCGTGCGTCTCCGACACCGAGAGCGTCCTGCCGGACACGGTCTCGCCGAACGAGTTCTTCGCGCCGTCGCCGAGCTACACAACGCGTTCGGCCCGATCGGGGAGGACCTCCGTTGGATCTCGGTCGAGCTCGAGGAGTTCGCGACCGGATCGGGCGATCTCGGCAGCGGTCTCGATGGTGTGCGGGAGAGTGTCGCCGAGACGCGGGCCACTCTGTCCGACAACGGGACGCTGCTCGACGACTACCGCGATGCGGCGGATCGGGCCGGTGCGGTCGCGAGTCAGAGTCGCGACGACCTCGGCCGTTCGGTGGTCTGGGCACGGGTGTCGGTCCTCATGCTGGGGCTGACGCTCGCGTCGCTGCAGTTCGTCCCGTGGTGGCTGGCCGCTCGTTTCCGGAGCGAGCGCGACCTCCCGGATTCGATGCCGCCGAGCTGATCCGGTCGTCGGCGCCGGCCACGCCCGCCGACCAACGGGTCAGGAGAAGTCGCCGGCGTCGCCGGCCGTCGCCGGCCGATCCCGCAGCACGGTGACCGCGAGGAAGTAGACACCCGGCACGATCAGGTAGAGCACCAGGCTGACCTGGTGGGCGGCATCCGCGACGATCATCGCGACGATGTAGAACGCGATCGGCACACACGACAGTCCGATGCCCAGGCGGCGCTCGCGGTCGGGGATCGGCTCCCAGAGCAGGTGAGGTCGTCGGCTCAGGTACCGATACAACGCGATCCTCACGAGGCTGACGGCGATGAGCACGCCGCCGTAGACGTGCAGCGCGATCGCTTCGTCGTGGTAGTCGCCGAGGACGGCCGCAGCGAACGGCACGAGCGAGACCGGCAGCAGGAAGATCAGGTTGAGCCACACCACGTCTCGGTTGACCGCCCGCACCTTGACGAACAGGTCCCGGTGCCACACCCAGTACATCCCGACGAGGAGGAAGCTGATCACCCACGCCATCAGCGTCGGGCCGATCTCGTCGAGCGCCTCGCGGAGCGACTGCTCGGACAGGTCGGACGGGACGCCGACCTCGAGCACCAGGATCGTCATGATGATGGCGAAGGTGCCGTCGACCAGCGCGGGGATGCGATCGGGGTTGTTCCGCCGTTGCTCGGCCGCGGTGGGTGCGGTTCCGTCGTCCATGGGTCGTGCTCGCCCGGGTGCGGTCCGGACGGTGGCCGACAGTAACGCGTCGACACCCATCGTGGCCCGAACGACCGCCGCGTACACTCGGTGTTCGCACCGGCCCCAGTAGCTCAGTGGATAGAGCGTCGGTTTCCTAAACCGTGCGTCGCAGGTTCGATCCCTGCCTGGGGTGCTACAAAACACCTGCTCAGCGGCTATTTCGCGAAGCGCACTCGATCCGAATGTTGGCTTTGTCCCATACGTGTCCCATATCAACTACGCTTGCCGAGGTGGCACGAGGGAGCATGCGACTGAAGCGGGAGCCCGACTATTGGGAGCTGCGGGCGTATGCAGGGCGCGATCCGATCACCGCTCGACCGAGGTACGTGAGCCGCTCGTTTCGAGGCGGCAAGCGTGATGCTGGCAAAGCGCTGACGCAGCTCGTCGCCGAGATCGACGTGAAAGGCACGCAGGCAGATCTGTCGGTCGACGGCTTGCTTGGCTCCCATATCGACCATCTCGAGCAGCGCGGGCGCGGGGCGCGGACGATCGAGGGCTATCGCAGCATCGCCCGCGGTGTGGCGGCCGACCGCGTCGGTCGTCAGCAACTGAACGACGTCGGCCCGAAGGACTTCGACGACTTCTATGACCGGCTCCGATCGAAGGGACTGTCGGCTGCGACGGTGCAGCGATACCACGCGTTGTTGGGTGGGGCGTTCCAGCAGGCGATGAAGTGGGGTTGGGCGTCGCGCAACGTCGTGCGGCTTGCGACGCCGCCGGCGGTGGCGCGTGAGTCGCGAACTGTTCCGGCGCCCGAAGTCGTCGCGGCGTTGCTCCGGGCCGCGGGGGAGAGCCGGAACCCTGAGAACTTGGTGGCGTTCCGGTTGCTGGCAGCGACCGGTGCGCGACGAGGTGAAGTGTGCGGGTTGCGCTGGTCGTCGGTCGACCTCGACGAGCGGACGATCTGGATTCGGCACGCGGTCGCTCGGTTGGTGTCGGGCGAGCTGATCCAGAAGGACCCGAAGAGCCACCAGACACGGCAGGTCGCCATCGACCCGACGACGTGCGAGATGCTGCAGGCTCACCACAAGTACCAGCGGTCCATCGCCGCTCAGGCAGGATGTGACCTCAGCGAGGACGCGTTCGTGATCGCTGACCTGATCGCCGATCCCGGCGGTGGTGTCCCGGTTCGTCCTGACCGGCTGACACAGGCGTTCAAGCGGTTGACGATGAGGGTGCCCGGCGCGGCCGACACCCGTTTGCACGATCTGCGCCATTGGTACGCAACGATGCAGCTCGACGCGGGTGAGTCGCTGCCGGCGGTGGCGGCGCGCATCGGTGACCACGTCGAGACGTTGGCGAAGGTCTACGCCCACCGCGGGCACAGCAGTGACCGTGCCGCAGCCGACGATCTCGGCGCCCGCCTCGACGGCGGGACGTGACCCCTTCTTGAACGGTTGGGCCTGGGGTAGATTGATCATCGAGATGGCTACACCGCAGCGCAGGCCCACCGAGTCCGAGAGTCGTGAACTTCCGGTCGACGAAGTGCTTCGACGCGCCAGGACGCATCCCCCGCATGGTGAGCACGTGATCAACGATCTCACCGAGGACGAGGCCGAAGCGTTCCTCGAAGCCGTTCTGAGCTGACGACACTGGCGATGGCGCGCGGTCCGGTCGTTGTCGACACCGACGTGTTCAGCGCTCGATTGATCGCGGACTCCCTGCTCGGTCGCCGCTACGAGCCGATGCTGGCTGGTCGGGGCGAGGTGATCTCGTTTCAGACCGTTGCCGAGTTGCGTTACGGGGCTCTATTGAGAGGTTGGGGATCGGGCCGGCTCGCCGCGCTCGATCGTGCGGTCGACCGTGTCGAAGTCGTCCACTCTGGTGTCGAACTGATCGAAACCTACGCCCAGCTCCGAGTGGCGTGCACGAGGGCCGGGCATGCTCTGCATCAGCGCGAGCACGACGCAGATCGTTGGATCGCAGCTACGGCGATCCGGCTCGGGATTCCGCTCGTCTCGAACGATGGTGTGTTTCGCGACGTACCGGGTCTCACCTTCGAGACCTTGTCGGACTGATCTCAGGACTCGCGGTCGTTGTTGACCGTGTCCCACAGTTGAGGACAGCGATCGCTGTGTGACTTTGGTCACATTTCGTCGTCCGTTTCGTGTCCTCTGGCGTCCTTCAGTGTGCGCTGGTATCCACTGGTGTCAGAGCGTCCGGTGGCGTCCGATCGCGGTCCCTTGCGAGGCGAATCCCAGACGTGTAATTCAGGTGACCCATGTCGTCGCTGGGTCACGTCGCGGGGTCGGGGGAGCACGAGCTCCTCACGGTGCAAGAGGCGACCGTCCACCTGCGCATCGGCCGCTCGCTCGGCTACCAGCTCGTCCGTGAGTACCTGAGTTCGGGTGGGACGTCGGGGCTGCCGGTGATCCGCTTCGGGGAGAAGTGCTACCGGGTTCCCCGGTGGGCGCTCGTCGAGTTGGCGACCACGGGGCGGGTCGTGCGGCTGTGCGATGCGGAGGCGCCCGCGTCGGGAGCCTCCGTTGCCCGCTGAGCCGACCCGCCGGTCGATCGTCGTCGGACCGAAGGGGCACGAGCTCCGTCGCTACGTCGGTGCGATGTCGTGGGCGGTGCTCGAGGAGATGATGCAGGCGGCCACCGGTCCGACCGATCGTCTCGTCGCCGAGGTGTCGATCCGGTCGCTGGCCGCGTCGCTGGGCGTGTCGAAGGACACGATCACCCGCGCCGTCCGACGGCTGCGCGACCTCGGCGTCGTCGAGGCCGAGCAGGCTCGTTCCGAATCCGGCAGCTTCCGCGCAGGCTCGTACCGACTCTCCGTCCCCGTCGCGTGTCTCGCGCTGGAGCCCGCCGCTCTCCCGACCGAAGCCGCGCCTGCCGTTCGCCCGTCCGCGTCGCGACGGTCCTCGTCGCGTCGTTCCTCCGATCAGCTCTCGCTGCTCTCCGAGGCCTGAGGACTCCCGTCGTGTCCATCTCTCGCTTCGCTCGTCTCGTTCTGATTAGACAGGTGCCCGCCGGCGGTCGGGAGCGCTCGTGATCCGGGTGACGACGCTGTTCGCGTCGACGGCGGGCACGACGGCGCGCTACTACGCCGACTATCTCGCGAACGACAGCCACGAGCTGCCGGGCCACTGGTCGGGCGCGCAGGCACCGGGCCTCGACCTCGCCGGCGAGGTCACACCCGACCAGCTCGAAGCGCTGTTGTCGGGTCTCGACCCGCACAGCGGCGCGCCGCTCGGTCGTCCGTTGCTGGATCGCATCGACCAGAAGGGGAACGTGATCAAGGCGGTGGCCGGCTACGACGCAACGTTCTCGGCGCCGAAGTCGGTGTCGGTCCTGTGGGCGCTCACCGGCGACGACGGGCTCGCCGAGTGCCACGACTGCGCCGTCACCGCAGCGACGGCGTTGATCGAGAAGTACGGGTCGACGACCCGCATCCGCTCGAACGGGACACGGCTGCACCCGGAGACCGGTGGCTTGACGATTGGCGTGTTCCGCCAGTCCACGAGTCGAGCCGACGACCCACAGCTCCACACCCACGTCGTCATCTCGGCGAAGGTGCAG
>CBFCWS010000160.1:0-7474 GCA_965601765.1 uncultured Ilumatobacter sp.
AAGCCTGGCTTGCTTCGTCACGGTGCGGTCCGCGCGATCGACGGCCCGGAGCTCGGGGCGGCCGAGCGCGAGAACAGTAGTCGTGACGAGCCCCGCAGCGGCGAGGAGGAGCAGGATCGCCCCCTCGCGGCCCTCGCGGCCACCGACGAGGGTCGCCATCAACCCGGATGCGGCCGACTCGCCCCGCAGGATCGGAGCTGCGATCCACGAACCGGTCAGTCCCGCCAGCATCGTGCCGACCGGATACAGGCCCTGCCCGATCGCGCTGCGCAGCCCGAACACCCGCACGTGCATCTCTCCCGGCACGTGCTCGTGGAAGATCGTGGTCACCGCCGCGCTGGCCACCGGCACGGTCCCGAACGAGACGGCGGCGATCGCCACGAGGAAGCCGAACGTGGTGGTGACCGCGACGGCGACGCACGCACCGGCGAGGACGCACCATGCCCACACGATCACCCCGATGCGGCGCCCCGGGAGGCCCCTCGCGCCGACGAGGAGGCTGGCGACCACCATCGACACGCCGCCGACCGCGATCGGGACGCCCGCGCGAGCGGCACCGCCGATCTCGATCGCGATCGCGAGGAACCCGACGTTGAAGAACGCCAGGCACGCATTGACGACGGCCATCGCGACGAGCAGCACGAGCAGCGGACGGCCGACGGAGGCCAGCCACGCGACGGCCGCACGCAGCGAGCCGTCGTCGGCCAGATCGTCGACCGGGCCTCGGGTCGCATCTCCGCTCGGTTCGTGACCGTCGGCTCGTGCGCCGTCGCGTCGGGGAGGTGCGTGGAACCGAGTCGACAGGGTGGCGAGCAGGCCGACGGCGAAGGTCGCCAGATCGACGACCAGCAGTGCGACGACGCCCCACGCAGCGACGATCGGCGTGGCGAAGGCGGGACCGAGGACGATGCCGATCGCCGGCGCCATCTGCACCAGCCCGTTGGCGCGATCGACGGCACCGGGTGCGACGAGATGAGGGACGGCCGCCTGATAGGCGGCGACCTGCACGGCCGTGCCGAACCCGCCCACGAGCCCCGCGACCGCGAGGTGCCACGGAGCGATCTCGGCGACGGCGGCGACGACGAGTGCGCCGGCCGTGCCGACGCCGGCGACGAGATCGGCGAGGATCATCAGCCGGCGCCGGTCGAGCCGATCGGCGGCTCGCAGCACGGTGGTGACCGCGATCGCGGGCAGCGCCTGCACGGCCGCCAGCGCCCCGAGCCAGACGAGCGATCCGGTCTCGAGGAACACCCAGACCGCGACCCCGACCCCGGTCATCGTGGACCCGACCGTCGAGACCGACTGGCCGGCCCAGACGACGAGGAACGGGCGTGGGAGCGATGCGCTCATCGGACCCTGGTCACCCGCGGTACCGACGCGCGAAGCGCCGGGCACGGTGCCACGCCGACACTCCGCGTCGGCGGTGGTCGTGCTCGCCGGGCAGGCGATGGGCCACAGCGGGCATGTGGGTCACGGACACGATGGACGAGGTCATGGTCTTATTCAAACAAACTGAACATCAATGTTCAAGTGTTCTGAACAGATATTCGTCTCTTGTGAACAACCCGAGCTCGGCGCTAGGGTCGTCCCATGAGCGACGACGAGGCGGGACGCGACGAGGCCGGCGCGTCACCGACCGGCGACTGGCAACCCACCGACGACGCGGGCGACCCGCTCGACGAGCTGGTCGTGTCGGATCTCGAACTGCTCGGCGACGCCACCCACCCGATGCGCGGCCGGCTGCTCCGCCGACTCCGCCACCCACGCACGGTCGCCGAGCTCGCCGCCGAGCTCGACGTCCCGGTCACGCGCCTGTACCACCACGTCAACCGGCTCGAGGACGTCGGGTTGATCCGGGTCGTGGCGACCAGGCGCGTCGCCGCTCGCACCGAGCGCCGGTACCAGGTGGTCGCGAAGGCCTACTCGGTCTCCAAGGACCTGCTCCGCAGCTCCGACCCCGGCGAGGTGGCCAGAGCGCTGGGAACCGTGTTCGACGTCGCCAAGCTCGATCTCCAGCGCTCCGTCGAGACCGGCACCGACCTCGACGACATCGACCGGTACTCGATCATCTCCCTGAGCGACCTGACGCTGACCCCGGAACGCCGCACCGAGCTCCTCGACCGCCTGCGCGCCCTCCTCGAGGACCTGCGCTCCGACGTGGACGACCTCGACGAGCGCCGCGACCCCGACGCCACGCGCATGTCCCTCCTCATCGCCGCCTTCCCCAGCAGCGAATGACGTGACGAAGCAAGCCTGGCTTGCTTCGTCACGGTTTGGGTTCCTTCGGGAGGCCGAGCACCCGCTCGCCGACGATGTTGCGCTGGATCTGGCTGGTGCCGCCCCAGATCGTCTCGGATCGGGAGAAGAAGAACGACGACATCATCGCCGACACCGGGTAGCCGTCGCGGCGGCGCTCGCGCTGGGCGCCCGGCCACGATCCCGACTCGGGACCGGTGGTCACGAGCATCGAGTCGGCGCCGTGGATGTCGAGCGCGAGCTCCATCGCCTGCTGATGCATCTCGGTCCAGAACAGCTTGTTGGTCGCCGCCAGCGCAGTGGTCCCCGGGTCCCGGGTCCCGCGCAGCGCCGCGGTCAGGTTCCGCAGGCCGTTGATCCGCAGGATCTGGACCCGCGAGTAGTGCTCCACCAGGCGCTGACGGATCGTCGGGTCGTGGATCGCACCGTTGGCGCGGGCGGCCTCGACCATGAGGCGATGCTCCTCGGCGAAGCGGCGGTAGCCGGTCGTCGCAGACTGACCACGTTCGAAGGCCAACGTGGAGTTGGCGACCTTCCACCCGTTGTCGACGCCGCCGACCACGTTCTCGGCCGGGCACCGCGCGTCGGTGAAGAACACCTCGGTGAACTCGGCGGTGCCGTCCGGCTGCGTGATGCCGCGCACCTCGACGCCGGGCTGGTGCATCGGGACCAGCAGGTAGCTGATCCCGGCTTGCTTCACGGCGTCGGGATCGGTGCGGGTGAGCAGGAAGCAGTAGTCGGCCTGGTGGCCCTGTGTCGTCCACACCTTCTGGCCGTTGATCACCCACTCGTCGCCGTCGAGCACGGCGGTCGTCGTCAACGACGCGAGATCCGAGCCGGAGTTCGGCTCGGAGAAGCCCTGGCACCAACGGGTCTGGCCCTTGAGGATGCCGGGCAGGAACTCACGCTTCTGCTCCTCGCTCCCCCACTGCAGCAACGTCGGTCCGACCAGCGTGTCGCCGAAGAAGTCGCCCCGCATCGGTGCCCTGGCCCTCGCGAACTCCTCGGCGAGCACGACGCCCTGCATCGTGGTGAGGCCCTTCCCGCCGTACTCGGCCGGCCACGTCGCACAGATCCAACCGCCCTCGAAGAGCCGTCGCGGCCACTCGACGTTGAACCGGGCACGTGCCTCGTCCGACATCTCGAACCCGTCGTCGAACCAGCCGTCGGGCAACGCCTCCTCCAACCACGCACGGATCTCGAGACGGAACTCTTCGGCGTCGGGCGGATACGTGAGGTCCATGGCGCCATTGTGTCGGCACGGCGGCGACGCGGTCCCAGCCGAGCCCATCGATGATCCCGGCACCTCGTTACACACCGTTCACACCCGACACACAGTCGCGTCACGCGGGTGCTGTTCGATGTCCCTACGTGGAACGGCCCGCTCCGGTGGAGCACCCCAAGCAGTCCCCTCTGCAAGATCCTCACCCCCTCGAGCATCTGACTCCGCAGGAGCGGGCCGTCTACGACGTGCTGGCATCGAACGCCGGACGCGTGCTCAGCCGGGCCGAACTGGCCCGCCGAGCCGGCATCGCCAACCTCAACAACCGCCGCTGCGACTCCCTCATCGTCGGTATCCGCCGCAGCGTCGGCGCCGACCGCGTCCGCACGGTCCGTCGCCGCGGCTGGATGCTGGTGTAGACCGGCGTCGCCGAGACGTCGGCCTCACCCGGGCCTCACCCTCGCCGGTGATCCGGTTCGTCGCAACGCAGCGCAGGGACGCCTCGGACCGCTGCACATCGCGGCGACGGGCGCCCACCCACCGAGTCAACGGGTACGTGCCCCGGGGATCGGTCTCGCTCGTCGAAGCAGATCCCGCCCTCCGGTCCGATGAACGTGCGGAACCGGCAACGTGTCGAGATGGTGCCGGCCTCGCCGGCACCAGCAGAGCGGGTAGAAGGCGTTGGACACCGAGCTCGCCGATCCGGCGTCGCAGTGGTCCTCCCCGTCGAACGGCCCGTTCACCGGCCGCTCCGCTTCGGCCATCGCCGGACTGGCGACGAACGAGCCGGCGAGCACCAGCATGGTTGCAGCGATGACGCCTGCTGCGTGGTGTGGTTTCACGAGTACCTCCGAGGTCGTGTCGATCGGTGAACGGTCGGCACCGTTCGTGCCGGCCGCTCAGGCATCGTCGCGATCTCGGGTTGCAGCGAGATAGCAGGCGGGAACCGCTGACCACAGGCGGGCGCCCGGACGTCGACGGTCGTCTGCGACCGGCAACGGGGATCGTTGCCCGACACGGCCTGCCCGTCCGGGAACGCACCAGACGGTCACACAGACGAAACATGCACCGCATCAGCGGGAAATCCCATCGTCGTAGCTTGCCCCGCAGCCCGGCCGGCAACGAGGCCTCCGCCGGGCCCCCTACCTACCCACCACACCTCAAGGAGGACCTCGTGCGCAACAAACGTGCGCTTCGAATCATTTCCGGGCTCGGCGGCGCAACTGCGCTCGTCGCGCTCGTGCCGTCGTCGGCATTCGCCCAGGACTACGTCCCGACCGCCCAGGACTACCTGAACAACATCTGGGTGTTCATCGCCGGGTGCCTGGTGTTCTTCATGCAGGCCGGGTTCGCGCTCGTCGAGGCGGGGCTCACGCGGGCGAAGAACGTCGTCAACATCTTCGCCAAGAACATGGCCGATGCGATCGTCGGCGTCACCGCGTGGTTCGCCACCGGCTACGCCATCGCGTTCGGCGGCGACGGCACCTGGTTCGGTGACTCGGCGTTCTTCCTGGCCGACCAGGACATGGCCGCCATCCCCGAAGGTGGGCTCAGCGTCGCCACGACGTTCTTCTTCCAGGCCGTGTTCGCCGCCACGGCGGTCACGATCGCCTCAGGTGCGATGGCGGAGCGGACGAAGTTCACCGCCTACCTCATCTTCTCGGCCGTGATGTGTGCGCTGATCTACCCGGTCGTGGTGCACTGGACCTGGGGCGGCGGCTTCATCGCCGAGCGGTCGATCGGCGACGCGGTGTACTCCGACTTCGCCGGGTCCGGCATCGTCCACATGACGGGCGGCATCGCGGCGTTCATGGGTGCGCTCTTCCTCGGTCCCCGCATCGGACGCTACGACGCAGACGGACGTCCGCGGGCCATCCCCGGGCACAGCATCCCCTTCGCCGTGTTGGGTGTGTTCATCCTCTGGCTCGGCTGGTTCGGCTTCAACCCCGGATCGGAGCTCCTCGCCGACGAGTTCGTCTCGACGATCGCGGTCAACACGATGCTCGCCGCCGTCGCCGGTGGGCTCTTCTGCACGATCACGATCTGGCTGGTCGCCGGCAAGCCCGACGTCGCCATGATCGGCAACGGCGTCCTGGCCGGACTGGTGGCGATCACCGCGCCCTGTGGTGCGGTCGATCCGTTCCCCGCGTTCGTCATCGGCGGCATCGGCGGCGTGCTCGT
This sequence comes from uncultured Ilumatobacter sp., assembly GCA_965601765.1. Classification (GTDB taxonomy): domain Bacteria; phylum Actinomycetota; class Acidimicrobiia; order Acidimicrobiales; family Ilumatobacteraceae; genus Ilumatobacter. The sequence continues at coordinate 5,660 of CBFCWS010000160.1, forward strand.
CGTCTTCTCGGTCAAGTTCTTCGACAGCGTCAAGGTGGACGACCCGGTCGGCGCGATCTCCGTGCACGGCGTCTGCGGTGCCTGGGGCGTGCTCTCGGTCGGGCTCTTCGCCAAGTACGACGATGCGTTCCTCGGCCGCGAGGACGCCGGCCTCCTCTACGGCGGCGGCATCGACCAGCTCCTGATGCAGGCGCTCATGCTCGTCATCATCCTCGTCTGGGTCGCCGCCACGACCGCAGCGCTGTTCGCAGCGATCAAGTACACCGTCGGCCTGCGGGTCAGCGCCGAGGAAGAGGTCGAGGGGCTCGACGTCCTCGAGCACGGCATGGCCGGCTACCCGGGCGACCTCGTCGGCTCGAAGTGACCATCGGCAACGACTGAAAGGAATCAAGGAATGAAACTCATCACCGCAGTCGTCAAGCCGTTCAAGCTCGACGACGTCAAGGACGCCCTCAAGGCGGCCGGCATCACCGGCATGACCGTGACCGAGGTCCGGGGCTTCGGCCGCCAGGGGGGTCACACCGAGACCTACCGCGGCGCGGAGTACAAGATCGACTTCGTGCCGAAGGTCGCCATCGACCTCGTCGTCGACGACGCCCAGGTCGAACCCGCGGTCGACGCGATCGTGTCGGCGGCGGCGACCGGCAAGATCGGCGACGGCAAGGTCTGGGTCAGCTCGGTCGACCGTCTGGTCCGCATCCGCACCGGCGAGGAAGGAGGCGATGCCGTCTAGCCGCGGCATCGCCACGCCTCACGGCGTCATCCTCGCCGAGGCGGGGTAGGGGCACTCCCGGGCCACATCGACGTGGCCCGGGATGTCCCGTTTTCGGGGGCGGTCGCGCAGATCAGTAGCGCCGACGACCAGCCGTCTGGCGGCGTCGGCGGGGACGCCGGTCGTTGCGCCCGGCGTCGGGGCCGTTGCGCCGCTCACGCTGTTCGACCGGTCGTTCGTCGCGGCGCTCGGTACGTCGTGCGACCGGCTCGACGGTCGCGACGGCGGGCCGCTCGCCGGCCTCCCAGTCGAGGATCTCCGCCGCCAGGTCGAGCTTGCGGATCATCTTGTGCGTGTCGCGCACCTGCTCGGGTTGCACCATCGACACGACGAGACCCTCGGCGCCGGCGCGGGCGGTCCGACCGGACCGGTGCGTGTACGCCTTGTGATCTTCCGGAGGGTCGTAGTGGATCACCGAGGCGACGCCGTCGACGTGGATCCCACGGGCGGCGACGTCGGTCGCGACGAGTGCGTGCACGCCGCCGCCGGCGAACCCGTCGAGGGCACGGTTGCGCTGGCTCTGGCTCCGGCCGCCGTGGATCGCCGCCGCCTCGAACCCCAGCTTGCCGAGCTGCTTGGCCAGCCGATCGGCGCCGTGGCGGGTCCGGGTGAACACGATCGAGGGCCACGCGCCGTTGATGACCTCGGCGACCGCGTCGTTGCGCGCCATCCGCTCGAGCTTGACGAACCGGTGCTCGGCCGCCTTGATGTTCGGCGTGGAGTCGCCGACCTCGTGGCGGACGGGATCGCGTTGGTAGTCGCGTGTCAGCTTGGCGACGTCGTCGTCGAGCGTCGCCGAGAACAGCACGGTCTGGCGGTCGCCGGCGGTCTGGTCGAGGATCCGGCGGACGGCCGGGAGGAACCCCATGTCGGCCATCCGGTCGGCCTCGTCGACCACGACGTGGTCGACGTCGGCGAGCGTCACGTCGCCGCGCTCGATCAGGTCTTCGAGCCGGCCGGGGCAGGCGACGACCACGTCGACGCCGCGGCGCAACGCCGTCAGCTGGGGACCGTACCCGACGCCGCCGTACACGGCGTCGACC
>CBFCWS010000161.1:0-7467 GCA_965601765.1 uncultured Ilumatobacter sp.
CGGCCACCCGAGCCGAGCTCGGGTCTGCAGTGTCGGTGGTGGCCGAGATGACCACTGCGCCGAGAGCGCCGAGGCCGACCACCGCTGCGGCGGCGACGATCACCCACCCTCTGCCGCCGGCATCGTCGGAATCGTCATGCCGGGCGGCCGACGGTCTGGTCACCGGAGCGGCGGTGTGTTCGCTGGTCACGACTCGTTTGGGCATCTGAGCGGTCATGGTTCTCCCCTTGACTCGTCCCCTCGGGAGTCTCCCGTGGGGTGCGAACCCACTGTGCGCTCATCGCCTGCGTCGCGTCCTGCTACTCGTAGCCACAACGGCGAATCCTCGACCCGCCATCCGGCCGAGCTGATCACCCCCGTCTCGTCGTGGCGGATGGCCGGTTCCACCGGCACTGTTCCTCCAAGTAGCACTCGGCCAGGAGCTGGCACGGCGACGATGCCCCCTCGGCTCCGCAGCCGAACCACTCAACCGGATCGGATGCTCGTCGACCCTCACCGGGCGAGGGCCTCGACGGCCGGACCCGTGCCGGGACGAGGGCCGAACGCCCGGGCCTCGATGCCGATCGACCAACGCAACAGTGCCACCCCGCGACGTCTTCTACGCGGTGCCCGCCAACACCGGCTGGTGACGCAGGGCCTAACGTCAGTGCGATGGACGACAAGGGCTGGGACGAGCGGTACGCCACGAGCGAGTACATCTGGCATGCCGGCCCGAACCAGTTCGTCGAGGCGCACCTGAACAACCTCTCGCCCGGGACAGCCATCGACCTCGCGACGGGCGAGGGGCGGAACGCAGTCTGGCTGGTCGAGCAAGGTTGGGATGCAACAGCGGTCGACTGCAGCGCCGCCGGCCTCGAGAAGGACGGCGAGCATCATGTCGCCCTCGACACCCTCGTGATCGCCCACGCCCGCTGAGCAATGAGTCGAAGGCGGATCCAGCAGGTCGTTGCCCTCTCGTTCGTGCTGACACTGGTGCTGGGGGTGCTCGCACTCACCGCAGCCGAAACCGGAGAGGACCCGTCCAGCCCGACAACAATCGAGCGAGCACTCGACTCCGAGCGCTGCGACGCTGCGCTGGAGCAGATGCAGGCCTTTCTCGCAGACAACTTCGTCGAGCAGGCCGCGGCAACGGAACAGCCGATCGACACCGGCGACGGCGTCGAGGACCAACAGGTGTGGGACGATTTCTTCCGTGAGATCGCAGCATCCTGCGTCGACGTAGGGGCAACTCTCTCGGAACTCGTGCTGTTCACCGACGCTCAGGCAGACGCGCTCGTCGACGACCCGGCTGCCCAGGTCATCGCGCTCTTCACGACTGCTCAGATCTGTACGGTTGACGTCGTCCAACTCACGTCCGAGGCGGCCGCGATCTGCGTCACCGCCGGAGACGAAGCCACCGCAGCACTCAACGACCTCTTCGGCGACGCGCTCGGCACCGACGGTCAACTCGAACTCGAGGCCCCGACGGACTGAATCTGCACCAACCGATGCCGGACACCGGTTGGCGCAGGTTCAGTCGAAGCGGCGTTGGGCGGCCTCGACGTCCTGGTGCATGCGCTGGAGATCCTGGTCACTCGCAGCCGGGTCCATGGCGACTGCTTCGGCGGCGTAGAGGATGGCCATCCACTCCAGGTCGATCTTGCCGTCGTCGGTCACCCCGACGGCGCCGGTGGCGTAGTTCAGCCAGGCGGCGAGGATCTCGCCCTGGAGCTGGGCCCGCTTCGAGCCGCCGATGGCGTGCAGCACCTCGCCTGCGGCGGCGTAGTCGGAGATGTCGACGACCTCGCCGAACATCGAGCTCATGAACTCGGCGATCTCGAGATAGCAGGAGTACTCGTCGAAGGTGTAGGTGTGCTCCCTGCCGTCGAGCAGTTGCACCCCGTACCGGGCGCCCCACCAGCCAGTCGTGTGGCGCTTGGTCTCGAGCCCGACGACGACGACGGAGGCTCTGTCCTGCGGACCCTCGCCGCGGTCGTCGTCGACGACGTCGACGGTGAGGTCGTACACGCACGCCCGGGTGTAGACGTGAGAGGTCGAGTCGGTGACCTTCACCGGATTGAACTCGGGACTCCAGATCGGATTCGGCGGATCGGTGGGCGGTTCGGGAGTGTCGCCGCGCCACCAGTAGACCTCGGAGTCGCCGGCGCCGTCCCCGAAGTCCCAGCTGAACGTCAGGTCGTCGCTGCCGGGGTCCTCCGACGTCGCCTCGAACGGGTTGATCCGCCCGATCTGGGTCGTGAAGATCCGGCCGGGCCAGGCGTCGACCGTCTCGTCACGGTTCAACTCCAGCGTCGGGTCGACGTTGTGCACCGTGACCGTGGTGGTGGTCTGCGACGAGAGCCCGTCGTCGTCGGTCACCGTGAAGGTCACCGTGAACACGCCGTTGTCGCCATAGCGGTGGCGGGCGGTGAACGGGCGGGCGACGTAGTTGGCGGCGAACGGATCGGCGTCGAAGCCGGCCGGCTCGCCGTCGAACGGCACAGGGTCGAACTCGAAGACGTCGTCGGCGGTCCCGTCGCCCCAGTCGACCACCACGACGTGGGAGTCGCCGCGGCTCGGGTCGGCCACCTCGGCGTCGATGACGGCGATCCCCCACTCGTCGAAGACCGGGGCGGGCAGGTCGAACCGTTCGGGAACGAGCGCTCCCGGTGTGATCGAGCCCTGGACCACGACTTCGGGCACCACGTCGACGACCTGGAACGTCGTCGACGTCGAGGACTGCAGCGTGTCGTCGTCGACGATCTCGACATGGACGACGTACTCGTCGCGAGTGGTCGCGGTCGGGTTCTCGTCGTCGTAGCGGTGGGTCAGCGTGACGACGTGTTCGGAGATCACGCCGTTCGTCCACTCGACGCCGCTCACTGCCGCCACATCCGGAACGGTCGTGGTCGAACCGTCGCCCCAGTCGACGACCATCGAGTGGGTGTCGGGGACGACGTCGGTGAACGAGAACTCGAACTCGTAGCGGTCGCCCTCGAGCAGCTCGGTGCCCACGGTCCGGAGAGCGCCGGCGTAGGACTCCACTCGCGCCGCGTCGCTGATCCCGACGTCCCACGGCGCCCGATCGTTGACCCACACGGTGCGCGACCCCGAGGCGCCGCCGGTGTCGTCGTCACGGACCGACACGCTGACCACGTAGCTGTCGCGGGAGGTTGCGGTCGGGTCGTCGTCGGCCCAACGGTGACGGATCTTGACCGTCCGCTCGGCGTAGACGATCTCCGGAGGCTCGAAGTCGGTCGGCTGTCCCTCGTCGTCGACCTCCGGCGGGGTCACCTCGACCGGGTTGCCGGCACCGTCGAGGAACACGATCTCGGTCTCGTCGAGGAACGACAGATCGGGAACCGTCGTCGCCGCCTCGCTGACGGTGAGCTGCTCCAGTTGCTCCAGGTAGGTGAGGTCGCCGGTCGGCACGGTGATGTCGACGATGCTCTCGATGGCGAGGCAGGGGAAGTCGGGCCCGGCCTCCTCGGGCACGTCGTCGACGTCCACCTCCGTCGGGCACGGAGGTGACGGATCGGGAAGCGTGGTGGTCGTGCCGTCGCTCCAGTTGATCTCCAGTACGTGGGCGTCGGCGACGACGTCGGTGAAGCTCACTTCGAACTCGTAGAGGTCACCTTCGATCAGATCACTGGTGGGCGCTTCGCGGGCGGCCTCGCCGATCGCGGTCCCGTCCGACAGTTCGACCCTGACCGCCTCGCTGACCGAGAAGCCCCACGGGTTGCGGTTCGCCACCGTCACCCCGACCGAGGCGGCGGCCGAGCCGGTGTCGTCGTCGGTGACCCGGGCGATCACGGTGGCATCCCCCGCCGGCTCACCGGTCGGCAGATCGTCCAGCCACCGGTGGGTGACCCGGAAGGTGGACGGCGCTGCGACGGAGTAGGTGTCCTGCGTCCCGTCGCCCCAACTCACCACGACCTCGTGGGTGTCGCGGGTCCCGACATCGCCGATCGAGATCTCGAACTCGACCTCGTCGCCCTCCACGATCGCACCGCTGGAGCCGACTCGACTGAGCGAGATCGTCGGCGCGATGTTCCGTCCGATCTTGGTCGCCGACTTGGCGACCCACTGGTCGGACAGCTCGATCCCGCCGGTCCGGTCGGTGACCCTCACGGTGAACGAGTCCGCCGGCGTGCCGGTCGGGTCGTCGTCGAGATACACCGGGCCCTCGACCACGAACGTCGTCGGCGGGAGCGGCGGAGCAGGGGAGCCGCCCTCGGGCGGATCCGGTTCCGGCTCGGCGGGGATCGTCACCGCAGTCACGTCCGAGCCGTCCACGACCCCGTCCCCGTTGGAGTCGAAACCCCACTCGAGGAGCAAGTCGCGCGATGACAGGACTGCGGCGTCGAACCCGCCTTCCAGCACGATCCGGTCGCCCTCGCGGACCGGATCCGCCTCGGTACCGCCCTCCGGACGCACCGTCAGCGATGTCAGCACCGGCACCTTCGGCGGCTCGGGAGTGACGATGGCGACGTGCTGCGGCTTCGGGGAGCAGTACTGGCTGAGACTCCCGTCGTTCGTCACCCCGATGTTGGTCAACAACTCACTGGCCAGCTTGAACGCAGCCTTCGGCTTGCCGACGTCGAATTCGAGGAAGTCCCGGAAGTTCAGGAGGAAGTCGATGTAGATCGGCTCGCCGTAGAACTTCCCGCCGGCCCGGGTGCGGAAGTAGTCGACCGGCTCACCGTTGTCGGCCTTCGTGAGCAACGTGAGTGGTGCGAGATGGAGGTCGACGACGAGGCACAGGTCGTCGAACGGCAAGGTGTTCAGGTCGAGTGCCTCGATCTTGCGGATCAGCTGGCTGAGCGTGAAGTCGACATCGAGATAGTCCTGTACGAAGTCGTCGATCACCGGGATGACGAACCCCGTCAGGATCTTGTGCCGGTCACAGAGGTGATCGCGATCCTCCCCGTCCTTCCGGAAGCCGGGGTAGTCCCTGGCCCAGCCGAAGATCTGGCAGGCGCCCGGAATGCGGGTGTCGAGCCACTTGTCGGGCACGAACTTGCGGAACGGCTTCGGCACGACCGACTTCACCTTCAGCCCGTTGAGGAACTTGTCGGTGGTTCGCTTCACGTACTTGTCGAACGGGTCGATGAGGTCGAGGAAGATCTCGAAACGATCGTGCAGCGTCTTCAACTCGGGCGGAAGTGGGGCGCCAGCCGCCTCGAACGCGTCGGGGAGGTTCCTCATCAGGCCGGTGACGCTGCCCTTCCGCTCCCACTCGTTGCTCACCTCGAGCAGCGCCTTGCTGAGCAGGAGCGGAACCTTGAGGACGTCGGCCACCGGTTGGAGCAGCTCTTCTTGCAGCCTGCTCCCCGACAGGAGCCCGTCCACGTCGGCGGAGAGGGCCAACGTGAAGTCGAGCGTCGCGGGGTTGTCGAACGGGTTGATGCTGGCCTTGCCGTCGACGAGCCCCATGACGGCTCCGTCGAGCACCTCGGCGACGCCGTAGAACGACCACTGGGTGAGCCCGAGCCGGGCGTGCAACTCCGCGTCGAACAGCTCGATCCGGCTGAGGTCGCCGATCTTCGGGATCGCCAGTTCCGCCCCTCCGTCGATACTCACGAACTGCTGGGTCGGGGAGAGGCCGAGCGCGAGTCGCATCTTGTCGAACTTCACGACGTTGCCGAGGTTGACACCGCTCCGGAACACCTCACCGAAGATGCCGTCGTTGGTGACCTTCACGGTCATCGAGGCGAGACAGTCGTGGCCGTTGTCGGTCCGGTCCTTCTCGCAGAAGCTGGCATCGCCCTCGGGCACCGACGTCGACCCGTTGCAGTTGAGACCGCGGCCGGTGTAGCCACCGCCGTAGTAGAGGTCGCCGGTCATCGTGAAGCCGAACGGGATGCACAACGTGTCGAGATCGGACACCAGTCCGAGCGAGATCGACGCGTTGCGGATCTCCAGGTCGGGGAGCACTTCGGACGTGAACACATCCGGGATCAGCTGCTTGTTCGGGTCGATCGTCCTCAGGAAGCTGTTCAGCAGGATCCGCAGGTCGGACAGGCCGAGACCCGACTCGGTGCTGAAGGCGAGACCCTCGGGCACCACGGTGACGACCGGGATCGGCGTGGTGGTGGACTGCAGCCGCATCGACCCGGCGATCATCACGTCCTTCGACAGCTTCTCCCCGGACGGGGTGGGCAGGTTGATCGCCGCGTTGGCCGTGAAGCCCGCTCGCACGCCCACGCTGCCGGCGCTCCCGCCGCTGTAGGTGAGGCCCAGTTCGACCCGCATCTTGCCGACGCCGAGCCACTCGAGGCCGAACGGGTAGAAGAACTGCTCGCCATCGACGACCTTCGGGACAACCTCCGCACCCAGGTCGACCTTGACCGTTTCGGTGGCGCCTTCGATCGCCGCGTCGACGCCGAGGGTGACGATGTCGTAGCAGCGGAAGGAATCCCTGTCGATGTAGCCGGCAAAGCTGAACGGCTCACTCCCGGCAGGGCACGCTTCGGTGACGTGACCGTTGGCGTCGACCTCCAGGTTGTCCCAACTCTCGATCCCGACGCCGAGGTTGCGCAGCTCCTGGCCGATGTCGACCCCGCCGAGCGCGGGCACACCCGCCGGGATCCGCAAGCTGATCGAGCCCTTGAGGACCGCCCCGAGCTTCAGCTTGGTCGGGTCGAACCCGACCTGCAGGCTGAGCTTGACCTCGTGGAGGAAGTCGATCGTCGCCGGCGCCTGATTCGTGCAGTCGGCCGGCTCCAGCGTCGTCTCGGTGATCGACCGCGGCACGCTCGCCGGGTCGAGTTGATCGGCGTTCTCCCGGGTGTCGACGGGATCCGCCACCTCCGGATCGGAACTGCTCGTCGACACGCAGACCTGTCCCCCGGAGGCGAACTTGAGGATGATGCCGGCGTCGAACTTGCCGGTCGTCCCGAAGAGCCCCAGGGAACCCATCATGGTGACCTGGGAGTTGACGCCCAGCTTCTCCATCACCGCGGCGACGCCGGTGGGCAGGACGAAGGTCGCCACCACGGCGACACCTCCCGGCAGCTCGGCACAGCTGGTGTCGTCGGCCGGACACACCGAGGAGATCGGGACCGGATCGTTCACCCCGATGCCGTAGAGCGGGCGGATGAAGTTGCGCACCGAGCCCGGGTACGACGTGAGGGGGTCGTCCTCGCCGAAGCGCGGCGCGGTGCTGAAGAAGGCGCCCAATCCGCCGCCACCGTCGCTCGCCAGCACGAAGTCGAGCGCGGCCGGCACCGCCTCCTCCATGCAGGGCTGGACGTCACCGGTGTCGTCGCAGTGGGGCGGGAGGAGCGTGCTCAGCTTCACCTCGCCGCCCGGCTTGACACCGACCGTGACACCCTTCGAGTCGACGATCAGGAACAGGTCGACGCCGATGAGCTGACCGGTCCCCCACAGGTCGAAGCCGATTCCGGTCGTCGCGACGACCTTGAACGTGTAGGTGCGCTTCTTCTTCGGTGTCGTCGGCTCGGTCCCGGAACCGTCACCACCCGA
>CBFCWS010000162.1:0-7423 GCA_965601765.1 uncultured Ilumatobacter sp.
CCCGCGGTCGCCACCGCCCCGATCTCGTTCGGCGGGTCGGCAGCCGGCGCGCTCGCCGACCTCGAGGCGGGTCATCGGGTCGCCGACGAGGCCGTCACGCTCCTGCGCGCCGACGCCGACGAGGTGTTCCGCCTCGTCGCCCACCTGCCCCGCGACGAGCGTGCCGACGAACCCGGGCTCCCCGCCGACCACGCCGAGACGATCGTCGCGACCCTGTGCATCGTCCTCGCGGTCATGCGGCGACTCCGACTCGACCGCGCCGAACTGGCGATCCCACGAGGACGGTGACCGTGGTGCGTCACCCCTCGTCGATGTTGCGCCGGCAACCGAGCCCACGGCTCCACGGGCGCCGAATCATGCTGCGTCCGCTCGGCCCGTCCGATTTCGCCGGTTGGCGCGAGGTGCGCCTCCGCAACGAGGAGTGGCTCGTGCGCTGGGAGCCGATCCGGCATCCCGGGCTCCCCGATCCGACGCGGGACCGGTCGGCCTTCGAGGCGCGCTGTGCCGCCCGCGCCCGCGAGCGCAGCGGCGACCACGCCTATGCGTTCGGGATGTTCGTGGATCGGCGCTTCATCGGTGAGGTCAACCTGAACAACGTGGTGAGAGGTGCGCTCCAGTCGGCCACGATCGGGTACTGGATCGACCAGGCGGATGCCGGGCGCGCCTACACCGCCGAAGGCGTGGCCATCCTGATGGAGTTCGCGTTCGAGCAACTCCAGCTGCACCGACTCGAGATCTGCATCGTCCCGCGCAACACCAACAGCCGCCGGGTGATGGACAAGCTCGGGCTCCGATCGGAAGGGATCGCCGAGCGCTACCTCGAGATCAACGGCACGTGGGAAGACCACGTGCGGTATGCCGTCACGATCGAGGAGTGGCACGACCGCCGCGCCGAGCTGCGGGCGGCCTGGATCGCGTGACGCACGGGCGCGCGGCGCGCGCCAGCGGAATCAACTCGATGTGACGACGATCCGAGGTTCGGTCAGGCGGACCCTGCCCGTCGCGTCACTCGTCGTCGGCGGCGAGGCGGAAGGCCTCGGCGCGACGCTGGCGGTTGACCGTCCGCCGCTTCCACATCTTCGTCTTCCAGTGGCGCCGGTTGCGGCTCTTCTGCTTGGCGAACTTGCGCTTGGCGACCTCGGCGTCGTGCTGCTTCTCGGGCTTCCAGGCCCGTCCGGGCTCGTGCAGATCCTCGGGTTCGAGACCGGAGCTGACCTGGTGGGCGACCTGGTTCAGCTCGACCTGGACCCGGTGCCGTTCGCTGTGGGCGTGGGCACGCAGTTCCTGCTTGAGTGGCATCGGCACTTCCGAGGTGCGGTGACGCTGGCTCATATGGGCTACCTCCTTGCGGGTGCCGACCGGGCGGTCGACGTAGCTCCTTCCCGTGATCGAACCCTACTTCAACGTCACCCGCCGTTCAGACTCCGTTCGTAACGATTGTGCGCGATTTCACGCTGCGCGGTCTCGGCGCCACCCTCGCCGGTCGACCTCACCGATCGCGGCGCGACTCGATCCTCGCCTGGAGCGCGGCGATGCGCTCCTCGAACCACGGCTGGGCCACGGTCCACAGCTGCGGGTCGAGCTCGCGCTCGACGGCCGCGGGGTGGGTGCCGACGTCGGCCATGTCGCGGATCGTCTGCTTGGCGACGATCGCCAACTCCCGGGGGGCGGTGACGGCGCCGCGCGCGAACTCGTGGGCGCCGTCGAGCAGCTCGTCGTCGTCGTAGCACCGGTACGCCAACCCGACGCGCTCGGCTTCGACGCCATCGAGGACCTGGGAGAACACGACCGCAGCCATCGCCGCCTGCGGTCCGACGATCCGGCGCTGCATCCACGTGTGCCCGCCGCCCGGATGCAGGCCGATCTGGAGGAAGCGGGTGTCGAAACGGGCTCGCCGGGCCGCCAGCCGCACGTCGCACCCGAGCGCGAGGTTCATGCCGGCGCCGACCGCGGCCCCGTTGACGGCGGCGACGGTCGGCAGCGGGCTGCGGGCGATCCGCAGGAACCCCTCGTAGACGTTCGTCAGGCTCTCGCGCGTCGCCTCGGCGAGGTTGCCGAGGTTCGCACCCGCGCAGAACGCCGACCCGGCGCCGGTCACGACGACGGCACCGACCGACTCGTCGGCCTCGAACGCGTCCATCGCATCCACGATCGCTGCGACCATCGGCGCCGTCATCGTGTTGCGCTCGTCGGGGTTGTTGAGGGTGAGGCGGGCGACGCCGTCGGTGATGTCGGTCAGCACGAGTCCCATGCGCGCCGAGTCTGGCAGTGGGCGGCCTGGTCGGGCGAGCCACGGCGGACGACGACCAGCGGACGACGACCAGCGGACCAGCGGACCAGCTGACCAGCGGGTAGCCTGACGCGGTTCACGTGAACACCTCACCTCTACCACATCTTCCTCAAGGGGGAAACATGACCAAGTCCAAGCGATTGCTCGCGGTCGGAATCGCGGCGTCGCTCGTGCTGGCGGCCTGCGGCGACGACGACGACGAGACCAGCGACGAGCCCGCCGAAGAGCCCGCCGACGACGCCTCCGCGAGCGAGCCGGCCGAGGAGCCTGCCGACGAGCCCGCGGCCGAGAGCGACATCACGCTCGGCATCGCATTCGACACCGGTGGCCGCGGCGACGGCACCTTCAACGACTCGGCCGGCCGTGGCGCCGACCGGGCCGAAGAGGAGCTCGGCATCGCGCTGGAGGAGCTGGAAGCGGCCACCGCCGACGACCGCGCCCCCAACGTGCAGACCCTGACCGGCGCCGGGGCCGACCCGATCGTCGCCGTCGGCTTCGCCTTCGGTGATGCGATCGCCGAGATCGCACCGGCCAACCCCGACACGCAGTACGCGATCGTCGACGGGTTCGTGCCCGGTGAGCTCCCGAACGTCACCATGCTGGCCTTCGCCGAGGAGCAGGGTTCGTTCCTCGTCGGCGCCGCCGCGGCGCTCGCGTGCGAGTGCACCGACATCGGCTTCATCGGCGGTCAGGAGATCGACCTGATCAAGAAGTTCGAGGCCGGCTACATCGCCGGTGCCCAGGCGGTCAACCCGGACATCCAGGTGCGCAGCCAGTACCTCGGCGCAGCGGGCGACAACAACGCATGGGCGGCCCCGGATCGCGCCCGGGAGATCGCCAACGCCTGGTACGCCGAAGGCGCCGAGGTGATCTACACCGCGGCCGGTGGCTCGGGCCAGGGCACGATCGAAGCCGCCGTCGAGTCCGACAAGTGGGCGATCGGCGTCGACAGCGACCAGTACCTCACCGCCACGCCCGAGCAGCAGGAGCACATCCTGACCTCGATGCTCAAGCAGGTCGACGTGTCGGTCTTCGAGACCGCGCGACAGGCGACCGAGGGCACCCTCGAGGGCGGTACGGTGGTCTACGACCTCTCGACCGACGGTGTCGGCTACTCGACGTCGGGCGGCTACCTCGACGAGTTCGCCGACCAGCTCGACGACCTCAAGCAGCAGGTCATCGACGGCGAGATCGTGGTCCCGACCGCCCCCTGACCACATGACGCGGCGACGTTCGCGTCGCCACGACGATGTCCGGCGATGCCCGGCGGCACGGCCGCCGGGCATCGTCGCGCTTCGGGGGCGTGTGCGTCGCTTCTGCTAGAACACACGATGGGCAGGAGGCCGAGCGACGAGATGAGCGACCACAACATCGATCAGAGCGGGCCGCCAGCGGTCGAGCTGATCGGCATCGAGAAGCGGTTCCCTGGCGTCATCGCCAACCACGACGTCAACATCACGGTCCGACCGCAGACGATCCATGCGATCATCGGCGAGAACGGCGCCGGCAAGTCGACGCTGATGAAGACGCTCTACGGGATGCACCGTCCCGAGGAGGGGCGCGTCATCGTCAACGGTGTCGAGCAGCACTTCCACTCGCCGAGCGACGCGATCGCGGCGGGCATCGGCATGGTGCACCAGCACTTCATGCTCGCCGACAACTTCACCGTGCTCGAGAACATCATCCTCGGCGCCGAGCCGAAGAGCGGGCGGACGATCGACTTCGCCGGCGCTCACGACGAGCTCCAGCGCATCGCCGAGAGTTCCGGCATCTCGATCGATCTGGACGCCTACGTGTCCGATCTGGGCGTCGGCTCCCGGCAGCGCGTCGAGATCCTCAAGGTGCTCTACCGCGGGGCGAAGATCCTGATCCTCGACGAGCCCACCGCCGTGCTCGTCCCCCAGGAGGTCGACGAGCTGTTCGTCAACCTCCGCCGACTCGTCGACGACGGTGCCACCGTGATCTTCATCTCGCACAAGCTCGACGAGGTGCTCGCGGTGAGCGACGACATCACGGTCATCCGGGCGGGGACCACGGTCGCCTCGGTCAAGCCGGGCGACGTCACGCAGTCCGATCTCGGGGAGCTGATGGTGGGCGACGAGCTGCCCCACGCCGAGCCCCGCCACACCTCGATCGGCAGCGAGATCCGACTCGCTGCGTCCGACATCACCGTGGCCAACGCGCTCGATCCCGGCGCCAAGCCGACCGTCGACGGCGCATCGCTCGAGGTGCGGGAGGGCGAGATCCTCGGGGTCGCGGGGGTCGAGGGCAACGGGCAGTTCGAGCTCTGCCAGGCGATCCTCGGGCTGATCGAGTACCGCGGATCGATCACCGTCGACGGCCGACCGGTCGACGAGCTCTCGACACGCGAGCGACTGACGCTCGGCGTGGGCTACATCCCCTTCGACCGCCACGAGGAGGGCCTGATGCTCGACGGTCCCCTGTGGGAGAACCTGCTGCTGACCCGCGACGACGAGCCGGCGTTCCTCAACGGACCGTTCATCGACCAGGGTGCGGTCCGAGCGGCGACGCGGGCCACGATCGAGAGGTTCGGGGTGATGACGCCGGACGAGGTCGTGCCCGCCTACGCGCTGTCGGGCGGCAACCAGCAGAAGCTGCTCGTCGGCCGCGAGCTCGACAGCGAGCCCAAGGTGCTCGTCGCCGCCCACCCGACCAGAGGCGTCGACGTCGGTGCGCAGGCCACGATCTGGGCGCACCTGCGCGAGGCCCGCGACGCGGGCCTCGCGGTGCTGTTGATCACCGCCGACCTCGAGGAGCTGATCGCGCTCTCCGATCGCATCGTCGTGATGTTCGACGGCCGGATCAACGCCGAGCTCGCCACCGGCGAGGCCACCCCCGACGTGCTCGGCACCTACATGACCGGCGGTCAGCCGGGGAGGGCCGCATGAGCATCGTCTCCGACATCGCCAACCCGCAGCCCAAGCCCGTCCCCGACGGCGATGCCCGCCAGCGGCGCCGTGCCCGGCTGGAGGGCATGGCGGTCACCGCCGCCAGCTCGATCGCAGCGGTCCTCATCGCGTTCGCCATCAGCGCCATGCTGCTCGTGGTGACCGGCAAGAACCCGGCCACGGTCGTGTCGGTGATGGCCGACGTGGCGACGACGACGCGGTTCCAGTTCGAGATGATCGAACGGGCGGTCCCGTTGATCATCGCCGCCGTCGCCTTCGCCGTCGCAGCGAAGATGAACCTGTTCAACATCGGTGTCGAGGGGCAGTACCTCACCGGGATGTTCTGGGCGGCGGTCGCCGGCACCTACGTCGAGCTGCCGGGGTTCCTCCAGATCCTGTTCATCCTGGCGGTCGGCATGGCCGCCGGCGCCGCATGGGCCGGGATCGCCGGCTACCTGAAGGTCAGACTCGGCGTGAGCGAGGTCATCTCGACGATCATGTTGAACGCGATCGCGCTGCAGATCACCGACTGGCTGTTCAACGACTTCTTCCGCTACGACGACGGGACCGGATCGCTCGACGTCCGGACCAGGCCGATCCCCGAGCAGGGCCGCACCCCCGACTGGTTCGACGGCCGCCTCAACAGCTACATCGTCGTCGCGATCGTCGTGGTCGTCGCGTACTGGATCCTCGTCTCGAAGAGCCGCCTCGGGTTCCGGCTGCGTGCCTCCGGCATGAACCCGACCGCGGCGTCCACGTCGGGCATCGCCTCGGGCCGCATGATCATGATCGCGATGCTCATCTCCGGCGCCGTCGCCGGGCTCGCCGGCCTCCAGTACCTGGTGGGCGACGCCCACGCGTACGGACCGAGCCGGCCCGGCGGCTACGGCTTCAGCGGGCTCTCGGTCGCCCTGCTCGGCCGCAACCACCCGGTCGGCATCGTGCTCGCGGGGATCCTGTGGGGATACCTCGAGTCGGCCGCCGGCCCACTCCAGCTCGAAGACATCCCGCGATCGATCGTCAACGTGATCCAGGGGATCACGCTGTTCTCCGTCGTGATCGTCAACGAGGTCGTGAACCGGTGGTACACCCGCCGGACCACCGAGCAGGCCGCCGCCCGACTCGTCCGTGAACGTGCTCTGGAGGGTGCGTCATGACGATGACCCACCCGGCCACCGAGTACGCCCCCGAGCCGAGCGAACCGGCGCGTGATGCGCGGTCGTGGTTCACCGGGATGCGGCGCATCTGGATCCTCGGGCTGGCGCTCGTCGTACTGCTGTCGCTCGTGCGCAGCGTCACCGGTGCCGACCAGCTGACGGCCTCGATCACCGTCGGCGCCGCGCTGCGGGCGACGATCCCCATCCTCCTCGCCGGCCTGGCCGCCCTCTGGGCCGACCGCGTGGGCATCGTCAACATCGGCATCGAGGGCATGATGATCCTCGGCACCTGGTTCGGCGGCTACGCCGCATGGCAGTGGGGCGCCTGGGTGGGGGTGCTCTTCGCGATCGGCGGCGGCCTCATCGGCGGTCTCCTGCACGGGGTGGTCGTCATCCGGTTCAACGTCGACCACGTCATCTCCGGTGTCGCGATCAACATCCTCGCGCTCGGCGCGATGCGATATCTGAGCGAGCTGATCTTCGTGGGCGAGCAGGGCGGCGGCATCACCCAGTCGCCACAGCAGTCCTCGAGCATCCAGCGCGTGAGCCTGCCGTTCCTCTCCGGGGGTTGGGACACCGCCGACATCCTCGGCGACCTCGAGGACCGCGGGTGGTTCCTGATCTCCGACGTGGCCGGCATCGTGCGAGGGCTGACCGTCGACGTGTCGCTGCTGTCGATCATCGCGCTGCTGCTCGTGCCGCTCACCGGCTGGGTGCTCTGGCGGACGGCGTTCGGACTGCGGGTCCGGTCGTCGGGCGAGCAGCCCCACGCGGCGGAGTCGCTCGGCGTCAGGATCGCACCGATGCGCTACTGGGCGATGGCGATCAGCGGCGGCCTCGCCGGCCTCGGCGGCGGCTTCCTCGCCATCGTGTCCACGTCGTTCTACCGGCAGGGACAGACCCAGAGCCGAGGGTTCATCGGCCTGGCGACGTCGATCTTCGGCAACTGGCAGCCGACCGGCGTGCTCGGCGGCGCCGCCCTGTTCGGGTTCGGCGAAGCGTTGCAGCTCGTCGGTTCGAGTGCGGTCCCGAAGCTGTTCCTGCTGTTCGCGATCATCGGTGGGCTC
>CBFCWS010000163.1:0-7380 GCA_965601765.1 uncultured Ilumatobacter sp.
GTGATCTGCAGCGTCCGCCGGTCTGCGCGAACTGCGGTTCCTCCGACTTCGCGAACCTCCGCCCGGGCGTCACCCGGCTCCGCGAGGAACTGGAGGCAGCGGCGGGCCGCGCGGTCGCGCGCGTCACCGGTGCCGACGACGACGTCGTCCCCGACGTGGGTGTCTACGTCGGGACCGAGGCGGTGCTGCACCGGGTCGCCGCCGCCGACACGGTGGCGTTCCTCGACATCGACCGGGAGCTGCTCGCACCGCGCTACCGCGCGGACGAGCAGGCGATGGCGCTCCTCGTCCGGGCGGCTCGTCTCGTCGGGCCACGGGCGCGCGGGGGCCGGCTGCTGCTCCAGACGTTCATGCCCCGGCACCGGGTGATCCAGGCGGCGCTGATCGCCGATCCCGGCCGCCTGGTCGCCGGCGAGCGCGAGCGCCGGTCGATGCTCGGTCTGCCGCCCTTCGGGTCGATCGCCGAGTTGTCCGGGCCCGGCGCCGCCGACTTCGTCGGCTCGCTGCCACCCGACGAAGCCGTCCTGTGCGCACACGTGGGCGACGGTCGGTGGCTCGTGCGTGCCGACGACCCGCCCACCCTGTCGCGCCACCTCGCCGCCGGTGTCCGCCCGCCCGGTCAGCGGCTGCGGATCGCGGTCGACCCGGCCCGCTGAGACCGCAGCACCCGGAATCCACCGCGGCTCGCGACGCGCGCGGTCGGCCAGCCCCGATCGGTGAGCCGACGTTGCAGCGAATCGGCGCCGAGGTGGCGCTGGACCACCAACGTCGCCGTCCCGTCGGGGGCGAGACGACCGAACCAGCGGTCGAGCAGCTCGTGCAGCGCGTCCTTGCCGATGCGGATCGGGGGGTTGGACCACAGCCGGTCGATCACCAGGTCGTCGGGCACGTCGTCCGGCGCGACCACGCGCACGTTGTCGCATCCGTTCCGGGCCGCGTTCGCCGCGGTGAGCGCGCGGGCTCGTGCATTGGGGTCGATCGCCCACACGGTCATCCCCGGCGAGCGCTTGGCGGCGGCGATCGCGATCGGCCCGGCTCCGCAGCCGAGGTCGAGGAGATCCCCGGTCGGGGGGAGGACCTCGGTCGAGCGCAACAGCAGTGCGGTCCCGCGATCGAGTCGGCCCCGCCCGAACACGCCGCGGTCGGTGGCGATCGCGAAGGCGACGTCGGGGAGCACGACGTCGATGTCGACCGGGTCGGACGCGACGTCCGGCTCCTCGTCGAAGTAGTGGCCCACCGCCGTTAGCCTGCCATGCCATGGCCCACTCCATCCGGACCTTCGGCGACCCCGTGCTCAAGTCGGCCGCCGCACCGATCACCGACGTCGACGGCAAGCTGATCCGACTCGTCGACGACATGTTCGAGACGCTCCACACGAGCGAGATGGGGATCGCCCTCGCCGCACCGCAGATCGGCGTGCAGAAGCAGGTGTTCGTCTGGGACTTCGGTGAGGGGGAGCGCGAGGTGATCTTCAACCCCGAGATCGTCGAGTCCGACGGCGAGTGGGTCTACGACGAGGGGTGCCTGTCGATCCCCGGCCTGTACGTCGAGATGGTCCGCCCCAAGACGGTGCTCATGCGCGGCATCGACCTGCACGGCAACGTCGTCGAGCGCGAGGCCGACGAGCTCGAGGCACGCATGTACCAGCACGAGCTCGACCACCTGCACGGCGTGCTGATGTTCGACCGGATGCAGTCCGAGCAGCGCAAGGAGGCCCTCGCCGAGTACCGCCGCATCCAGCGCGGCGAGACGGACCGGCCGCGCGGCCTGCGCCGACTGCGCCTGTCGTGAGGCTCTGCTATCTCGGCACGCCCGAGATGGCCGTCGCGCCCCTGCGGGCCCTCGTCGCCGCCGGCCACGAGATCGTCCTCGTCGTCACCGGCGCGGACAGGCGGCGTGGACGGGGTACCTCGACGTCGCCCTCGCCGGTCAAGGCGGCCGCCGGCGAGCTCGGCCTCGAGGTCGCGCACGATCTCGACGCCGTCGACGCGTGCGGCGCCGAGCTCGGCGTCGTCGTCGCGTACGGCCGGATCATCCCGGGTGCGCTGCTCGAGCGCCTGCCGATGATCAACCTCCACTTCTCGTTGCTGCCGAGATGGCGGGGCGCCGCACCGGTCGAGCGGGCGTTGCTCGCCGGCGACGAGATGACCGGCGTCTGCGTGATGGAGCTCGAGACCGGCCTCGACACCGGCGCCGTGTACGCCCGACGCGACCTCCCGATCGGACCCAGGACGACCGCCGCGGCGCTGCGCGCCGATCTCGTCGCCGCCGGTGTCGAGGTGCTGGTCGAGACCCTGTCCCGGCCGCTCGGCGAGCCGGTCCCGCAGATCGGCGCCTCCACCTATGCGGCGAAGCTGACGCCGAGCGACCTGCGGATCGACTGGTCGGCGCCGACCGCCGAGATCGATCGGCTGATCCGGGTCGGTGGCGCGTGGACGACGTTCCGCGGCGATCGGATCAAGGTCCACACCGCCGATCTCGTCGACGGCGAGATCGTCCCCACCGTCGTCCAGCCCGCCGGCAAGCCCGCGATGGACGCATCGTCGTGGCGCAACGGGGCCCGGCCGGGCCCCGACGAGCGGTTCGAGTGAACGCGCGCGCGGTGGCCGTCGAGGCGCTCCGGCGGATCGACGACGGCGCGTACGCCAACATCGTCGTCCCGTCGATCCTGTCCAAGGGCGACCTCGCGCCGGCCGACCGCCGGTTCGTGACCGATCTCGTCTACGGCACGACGCGTCGCCGGCGGGCGATCGACGTCGTCGTCGACCGATTCGTCGACGTCGCACCCGATGCCGACACGAGGCGGCTGCTCCGCCTCGGCACCTTCCAGCTCGTGTACGGCGGTGTCGCGCCCCATGCCGCGGTCGCCGAGACCGTCTCGCTCGCCCCGCGCCGCACGCGCGGTTTCGTCAATGCGGTGCTCCGGCGCGTCGCCGAGCAGATCGCCGAACCGGGTGGCCTCCCCGGACCGTGGCCGTCCCCGTGGGCGGCGCTCAGCTATCCCGACTGGCTGGCCGAACGACTGGTCGCCGACCTCGGTCACGACGACGCGGTCGCGGCGCTCGAACGGATGAACGACGCACCCCCGGTGCGCACCCGCGCCGACGGCTACGTCCAGGATCTGGCGTCCCAGTGGGTCGCCGACGCCGTCGATGCGGCCGCGGGGGAGCGGGTCGTCGACCTGTGCGCCGCGCCGGGCGGGAAGGCGACCGCGATCGCCGCTCGCGGTGCCGCCGTGGTCGCCGCCGACGCCCGCGCGGCCCGCGTCCGGCTGATGGCGTCGAATGCGAGTCGGCTCGGCGCCGAGCTCGGCGTCTGCGTCGCCGACGGACGGCGACCGCCGTTCCGGCCGGGATCGGCCGACGCGGTGCTCGTCGACGCTCCCTGCTCGGGGCTCGGAGCGCTCCGTCGTCGCCCGGACGCGCGCTGGCGGATCTCCGAGGCCGACGTCGTCGACCTGGTGTCGCTCCAGGCCGACCTGCTCGCTGCCGCCGCCGGGCTCGTCAGGCCCGGCGGGCAGCTGGTCTACGCGGTGTGCACCCTCCTCGACGTCGAATCGCTCGACCATGCGACCCCGGACGGGTTCGTCGTCGACGACCGGCCCCCGCCCGGTACGTGGCGGCGGGTCCGACAGGGGTGGCGGGTCCTGCCCCACGACGCCGACACCGACGGGATGACGATGATTCGCTACCGTCGCGCCTCGTGAGCGGCGCCGACTCGTCCACCCTCCGGGCCAAGGTCCTCACCGTCAGCGACGGCGTGGCGCACGGCGCGCGCGACGACACGGGTGGGCGGGGCGTGGTGCGGTACCTGACCGAGCACGCGTTCGAGGTGGTCGAGCACCAGGTCACCGAGGACGGCGCCGATGCGGTGGCCGAACGGCTGCGCTCGATGAGCGAGGGGTTCGCGGGGTTGGTCGTCACCACCGGCGGCACGGGTTTCGGGCCGCGCGACCAGACGCCGGAAGGCACGCGCGCCGTGATCGATCGCGAGGCTCCCGGCGTCGCCGAGGCGATGCGGCTGATCAGCCCGTTCGGCCGACTCTCCCGGGGTGTGTCGGGTACCCGCGGCGCCACGCTGATCTGCAACGCGCCCGGATCACCGAAGGGAGCCATCGAGCAGCTCGACGCCGTGATCGACATGCTCCCCCACGCCCTCCGCCTGCTCGCCGCCGACCCGACCGATCACGCCAACTGAGACGGTCGGCGCGGGGAGCCGATCAGCCGGCGTTCTTCGCGGCTTCGATGTCGGCGAGTACGCCGATGATGCGCATGCGCTCGGCGTACGTCGTGGAGACGTCGTCGAGGGCGGCCCGCAGCTCGGCCTCCGCGTCGTAGTTGCACCGGTCGACGTACCCGTCGATCTCGCCGTCGGTCGCGTCGTCGGTCGCGTCGCCCTGCGGCGCCAGATCGAGGGTGTCGGCCGTGTCGCTGTAGCGATTCGTGGAGCTGACCGGCTGGGGGACACCGCTGCGCATCAACTCGCTGGCGGTGACGAAGCCGTAGCCGAGATCGAGCCCGGACCGGATGATGTTCGGCAGCGCATCCGGCGTCGGGCGACGGTTCCCGCCGTCGTGGTACAGCGCGAACGCCCCGTTGCGGTGGTTGTTGACGAAGTCGAGCCAGAGCTGGTACGCCGAGCGGCGAGGCGACAGCCAGTCGTAGGTGGCCATGTGCGTGTGGACCTCGTAGAGGTCGTAGTACGCGCAGGTGTCGAGGATCGACTGTCCGCGGGTGAGCCCGGGTGCGCGGTGCGTGATCGGGGTGACGCCGGCCGCGTCGCGGATGATCTCCTGGTTGCGGCCGATCTGCGAGGCGAGCGCCGAGGCCCGGTACGGGGTGTGGTAGACGCTGTGGTTCCCGAGCTCGTGTCCGGCCTCGGCGGTGCGCCGGGCGATCGACGGCCAGGAGAGCACGTTGACGCCGATGAGGTAGAACGTCGCGCGGATCCCGTACCGCTCGAGCGTTCGCAGCACGCTGTCGGTGTTGTACGGCGACGGGCCGTCGTCGAACGTGAGCGCCATCAGCCGCCGGGCGGTGTCGACGCTCATCACGAACTGGCCCGCCCGCCAGTTGCGGGCCGGCGGCTCGACGACCTGGACCCGCTGCCCGCGGCTGGCCTGCGTGCGGACCGTGGCGGCATCGACGCCGCCGGTCGGGGACGGAGCGGCGACCGGCGACCACGCCGAGCCACCGCAGCCGCCGACCAGCATCGCGCCCGCCCCGAGGCTGCCTGCGAGGAAGTGGCGACGGCCGATGTGGCGGTGCGCCGGATCGCGCTCGTCGTCGTGCTCAGCGGGCGGTGTGTGCCTCACGGGTGTTCGTCCTCGGTGCCTTCTCGCCGGAGCCCCGGCGCCCTAGTGAACCCTATCCGGGCGACGGGGCGCGCGTCCGCCTCATCGGGGCCCCCTCGACCGGATCGGACGAACCGTCGGATCGCTGTCCGGCGCCCACCGGTAGCCTCGGCGCCGTGCTCAGACTCGTGTTGCCGAAGGGATCGCTCGAACGGGCGACGTTCGAGTTGTTCGACGCCGCCGATCTGCCGATCCAACGCTCGTCGTCGGTCGACTACTCCGCGAGCATCGACGACCCGCGCATCGCGAGCGTCCGGATCCTGCGCCCGCAGGAGATCCCCGTCTACGTCGCGGAGGGGCTCTTCGATCTCGGCATCACCGGGCGCGACTGGGTGACCGAGACGGACGCCGCGGTCGAGAGCCTCGGCGAGCTCCGCTACTCGAAGGCGACGTCGAAGCCGGTCCGGGTGGTCGTGGCGGTGGCCGGCGACAGCGAGATCGAGCGCGTCGAGGACCTCCCGCCGGGTGTGCGGGTGACCTCGGAGTACCCGGAGATGACCAGGCGGTTCTTCACCGAGCGGGGTGTCGACGCAGACGTCCGGCTGTCCTACGGTGCGAGCGAGGCGAAGATCCCCGACATCGCCGACTGCGTGGTCGACATCACCGAGACCGGTCGGGCGCTGCGCGCGGCTGGGCTGCGCGTGATCGCGACGATCCTCACCAGCTACACCGAGGTGGTCGCCAACCCTGCGTCGGCCGCCGACGCCGACAAGCGCCGGGCGATGGACCAGGTGATGACCCTGCTCAACGGGGCGCTCGACGCACGCGGCAAGGTCCTGCTCAAGCTCAACGTCGTCGCCGGGCGGCGCGACGACGTGCTCGGCGTGTTGCCGGCCGCCAAGTCGCCGACGGTCAACCAGCTCGCCAACGGTGACTTCGCGATCGAGACCGTCGTCGAGAAGGCGGGGATCAACCGCCTGATCCCCGACCTCCGCGAGGCGGGCGCCACCGACCTGCTCGAGATCCCGATCGTGAAGATCGTTCCCTGACCGTGGACCGCGACCGGTCGCTGATGCGCGGGCGGGTGTCCGGCTTCGACCGCGAGGTCGGGCTCGGCGTCGTGCGGGGCTCGGACGGCGCCGACTACGCGTTCCACTGCATCGAGATCGCCGACGGCACCCGCGACATCGCACTCGACGCCGAGGTGTGCTTCGTGGTGCTCGAGCGCTTCGGGCGCCGGGAGGCCGGTCGGCTCACGCCGTGGCGATGACCCCCGACCCGGCCTCCGACCCGACCGCAGCGGCGTCGGACGCCGAGCGCCGGATCGTCGACGTCGTCATGGCGCTCGGCCCGGGCGAGGTCGTGTCGTACGGCGACGTGGCGGCGATCGCGACGGGCCGGCGGCACGCGCGGCTGGTCGGTCGGGTGCTGCGCGACACCGACGCCGAGGTGCCCTGGTGGCGCGTCGTGCGCGCCGACGGTCGCCTGGCCGCCGGCGACGGGCGCGAGCAGGCCACACTGCTGCGCGCGGAGGGTGTCGTCGTCCGGTCGGGTCGGGTGGTCGACGCCCCCGACGGCCGTTTCGCGGGCGTGCGCCGGCCGGGCTCGTGACGAGTCCCCTGTCGGACCGGTGTCGGACCGGTGTCGGACCGGTGTCGGACCGGGTCAGTCCGGCGTCGTGCCGGACTGGGCCTTGACGCCGACGAACGCCATGCGGATGTTCGCGAGCGCGTCGTTCATCGTCGGGGCGTCCTCGCCGAGACGGTCGCCGAGGCGGTCGACGACCGCGGCCATCGCGTCGATCGCCAGCGCGGCCGCCCGGAGATCGGGCTCCTGCGCCGAGAGGTGGATGGCCGCCAGCTCGTACATCCCCATCACGTGGTTGACGATCACGACCTCCGGGGGCACCCCGGCGAGTCGGGCGCGGGCCTCGGCCATCGCGGCCTCGATCTGCGCCGCCTGATCGGCGTCGAGCGGGAGGTCGTCGTCCGCCGATTCGGGGGTCTCGGGCGTCTCCGCCGTCTCGGGCGTCTCGGGCGTCTCGGGGGCTCCGGACAGGCCGGCGTCGGTCGTCCGGTCGGATTCGT
>CBFCWS010000164.1:0-7351 GCA_965601765.1 uncultured Ilumatobacter sp.
GTGTCGGGATCGGTGGGGAGCAGCTCGGGCACCGTCACCGGTGTGACGTCCTCGTCCTCGTCCCCGTCGAAGGCACCGCCGATCCAGGCGATGCCGAGCACGGCACCGATCGCGGCGACGATGCCGAGGCCCCAGCGCAACGTGTTGCGACGGACGACGTCGGCGCGCTCGGCCTTGGCTTCCTCGATCAACCGCTGCTGGCGGTTGGCCTTCTGACGTTCTCGTTTGGGGGTGCCCACGAAGCCGTGAGGCTAGTGGTGTCGACGGTGATTGACGGCGCGACCCCTCGACGATCCTCAGCCCCCGGCCAGTTGACGAGCCGCCTGATCACCGACCGGCGCCACCTCGCCCCCGCTCCGCTGCCACTTCGTGGCAGCGATCGTGGCGCCGGTGCCCGTGATCGCTGCCGCAGAATGTTGTGCGGGCCGTCGTGGCGCTGTGGCAGGAATCCTGACGCGGGTGCGCGTGATCGCTGCCGCAGAGTGTTGTGCGGGTCGTCGTGACGCTGTGGCAGGAATCCTGACGCGGGTGCGCGTGATCGCTGCCGCAGAGTGTTGGGCGGGTCGTCGTGACTCCGTGGCAGGAGTTCCGACGCGGGTGCGCGTGATCGCTGCCACGAGGTGACCTGCCACGACGTGACCTGCCACGACGTGGGTGGTGCGGGGTCGACAGCGGTGCGAGCCCTCCCTGCGACGGGATCGGGTCGGTGCGTTCCCAGCGGGAGCGGGGTCACCCTTCCTGGAGGCGGTCCTCGCCGGCGGGCGGTGCCGCGTCGGTGGTGAACGATGCGCCGACCGTGATCTCTCCCTCGGTGACCTGGAACCACACGCCGTCGAGGTTCGGCACCCGACGCTCCACGCCGAACCGGGACCCGACCAGCGCGCGGATCAGCCCGGAGTGCGTGACGACCAGGTGCCGCCCGCCACCGAGGTCGGCCAGCGCCGACTCGGCGCGAGCGACCACACGCGCCCGGGGTTCGAAGTCGGACGGCCGCCGACCCGCCGCCAACCACCCCGGCCAGTCGCGCTCGATCTCCCCGACCAACCGGCCCTGCCATGCGCCGGCGTCCGCCTCCCGCCAGCGCCGATCGGTGGTCGCCACCGCGAGCGCCAGTCGACGTGTGATGATCTCGGCGGTCTCCACGGCCCGGCCGAGATCGCTCGCGACGACGCTGTCGAACGCCGGCAGCGACGCCAGCCGTGCGGCCGCCGCTTCCGCCTGCGTGCGCCCGAGGCTCGTGAGCGGCGAGTCGAGCGATCCCTGCCAGCGACGACGGTCGTTCCACTCGCTCTGGCCGTGGCGCAGCAGCAGGACCGTCGGCATCCCGACCGACCGTACCGGGTCGAGTACGATGGCCGGGTGGTGCAGCTCCGCCTCTTCGCATCGGCGCGCGACGCGGCCGGCGTCGGCCGGACGGAACTCGCCGGTGAGACGGTGGGTGAGATCATCGCGGCGGCTTCCCAGCGGTTCGGGGAGCGCTTCGCCGCGATCGCGTCGGCGAGCACGATCTGGGTGAACGGCGAGCCCGCCGACGATCATCAGACGGTCGCGAGCGGTGACGAGGTGGCCGTGCTCCCACCCGTGTCGGGCGGTTCGAGGTGACGTGCCGGCGATGAACCCGGACGGAACGTCCGTGGATCTCGCGGCACTCCCGCTCGACGAGCTGCGGCGTCGGCGCGCCGATCTGCAGCGGGTCGACGATGTCGTGTCGTACGTCCGGCGGGTGGCCCAGGCCCGGATCGACATCGTGCGCGCCGAGGCGGCCCGCCGCACGCCCTCGTCACCCGACAGCGGCGAGGCCGAGCAGCAGGCGACCCACGACACGGTGACCGACACCTCGCAGGGGGCCGTGCACGACCCCGACGGTGGCGTCCCGAACGAGCTGCGCGACGTGCTGTCGAAGCACCTGACCGGAGGAACCGCGCGCCCGCCCCGGCCCGTCGACGGGATCGACGACCACCCGCTCGTCGACGAGCTCGACGCCGTCGCGGCCGAACACGGCTTCAGCCGCATCGAGCAGCTCGATCGGGCCGGACTCGGAGCGCTCGACGCCGCCCTGACGGTGTTCGAACAGCGGGTGTCGGCCGATCGGCGGGTCCGGCACGAACAGCTCGACGCCCTGAGCTCGGAGCTCGTACGTCGCTACCGCGACGGCGAGGCATCGTTCGATCACCTGATGGACGAGGCCGGATCGTGATCGACGCCACGGATGCGGCCGGCGACGATCAGGGCAGCGCCGCCCCCGACGACCCCGGGGAGGAGATCGACGACGTCGACGAGGAGCTCGGTGACGAGGCCGACGGCGCGGTCGGTGACGCGCCGGACGAGGCCGCACCGGTGTCGCCCGAGGATCAGGTGCTGCGCGACGTCGGAGCGTTCATCCGTTCCCAGCGCGAGCGCACCGAGATGTCGCTGCGTCGGCTCGCGGAGCTCGCCGACGTGTCGAATCCGTACCTGAGCCAGGTCGAGCGGGGCCTGCGCAAGCCGTCGGCCGAGATCCTCCAACAGGTGGCGCAGGCGCTCAAGATCAGCGTGGAGTCGCTCTACGTCCGCGCCGGCATCCTGCCCCAAACCGACCGCCCCGTCTCGACGGTTCCCGAGGCGATCGATCGCGATCCATACCTCTCGGTCGAGCAGAAGCAGGCCCTGCTGGGCGTGTACGCGAGCTTCGTCGACTCGTCCTGACACCGGCCGGACGGAACCCGCCTCCCGGTTCCGCGCGCCGGCACGTGGCTGGAATGCGTGGCGGTCTCGGACGGTTGACCGAACCGACGTGTTGCGCATCGCCGTGATCTCCCTGCACACCTCGCCGCTGCTCCAGCCCGGTTCGGGCGACAGCGGGGGCATGAACGTGTACGTGCGCGAGCTCGTCTCCGCGCTCGCGCAGTCCGGTGTCGACTGCACCACGTACACGCGGGCCGATCGAGACGGACTGCCGCGGGTCGTCGAGGTCGAGCCCAACCATCGGGTCGTGCACATCGAGGCCGGACCGCACTACCTCCCCAAGGAGGCGTTGCCGGAGATCATCGACGAGTTCGCCGACCGGGTGCTCGAACACATTCGATCCGGGCCGGGCGTCGACGTGATCCATGCGAACTACTGGTTGAGCGGTGTCGCGGCACACCGCCTCAAGCACGAGCTCGGCGTGCCGTTCGTGTCGACGTTCCACACGCTGGCCCGTGTGAAGGCCGAGGGCGGCGACCCCGAGCCCGCATGGCGTGAGCGGGCCGAGGCCGAACTGATCAACTGCGCCGACGCGGTGTGCGTGTCGTGCGAGCACGAGGAATGGCAGTTCCGGCGCCTGTACGGCGATCCGCAGGGGCAGATCGAGATCGTCGCCCCCGGCGTCGAGCACGCGCTGTTCGCACCGGGCGACCGGCGCGGCGCCCGCCGCGTGATCGACCGGGAGATCGATCTCGACCCCGAGGCGCCGATGGTGCTGTTCGTCGGGCGCATCCAACCGCTCAAGGGGCCGGACGTCGCCATCCGTGCGCTCGCTGCGATGCGAGCCGAGACCGCCCAACTGGTGATCGTCGGCGGTGCCAGCGGTCCCGACGGCGACGCCGAGGTCGATCGGGCCCACCACCTCGCCGACGAGCTGGGTGTGGCGTCGCGGGTGCGGTTCGTCGGCCCGCGGCCGCATCACCTCCTGTCGAGCTTCTACCGCGCGGCCGACGTGGTCATGGTCCCGAGCCGCAGTGAGAGCTTCGGCCTGGTCGCGCTCGAGGCCGCAGCCTGTGGCGTGCCGGTGGTCGCCAGCGCGGTCGGGGGGCTCTTGTCGCTCGTCGACCACGGCGAGACCGGGTACCTGTTGCCGGTGCGCGACCCGAACCTGTTCGCCGCCGCGATCGACCGCATCCTCGACGATCCCGACCTCGGCGCACGGCTGGGTCTTCAGGCCGCCCTCCTGGCCGAGCGCTACACGTGGCGGGCCGCCGCCGATGCGCTCCGACAGCTCTACCTCGACCTGGGTGTCCGGGAACTCGTCGTCGGCGAGTGACGTTCCCGATCGGTAACGTCGGCTCGTGACCGACCTGCACGTCGACGAGCGGTTCAGCGGCGTCCACGCTCGCATCGACCAGTTCCTCACCCGGTTCGCCGCCGAGCACGACCTCGTGACCGCGCTCGACCGTGGGACGAGCGACGACACTCCCCACGGCGAGCCTCGCTGGTACCTCCGCCTGCGCGGGGAGTCGAAGGAGTTCACGACGATCTGGTTGACGCTCGGCCAGCGGACGCTCCGCTACGAGACCTACGTGCTCCCGGCCCCGCCCGAGCACGCCGCGCAGGTCTACGAGTCGGTGCTCCGCCGGAACGACACGATCGTCGGCGCCAGCTACTCCATCGGCGACGAAGACGCGATCTACCTGCGTGGCGAGCTACCGCTCGTGGCGGTGTCCGACGACGAGCTCGACCGCATCGTGGGCACCGTCTACGTCACGGTCGAGCGCGACTTCCCCAACCTCGTGCGACTGGCCTTCGCGAGCAAGTTCCGCTGACCGGTTCCGGATCCCCGGGTTCGGCGCCCTCTCGCTCGTGTCCGGGTGGCGAATCGGGGAAGTCGGAATCTCACAGCGCCACCCGGACACCGCAGCGGACATCACGGCGGCGGTACGGTGCTCGCGATGAGCCACGAGGACGCAGATGGCACGAGCGCGGATCGCGGTCGGCCCGACGGCATCGACGTCGCGGTGATCGGCGGCGGCAACATGGGGACCGCGCTGGTCCTGGGGATGTTGCGCGCCGACGACGCCCGAACGGGTGCGATCGCCGTCGTCGAGGCGGCCGCGGATCGACGGGTCGAGCTCGTCGAGCTGTTCGGGGACCGCGTCGAGGTGCTCGACCGCGTGCCGCCTGCCCGCTCCGCGGTGATCGCCGTCAAGCCACAGCACGTCGCCTCGGCGGCGGCTGCGGCCGGTACCGCCGGCGTCGGGCGCGTCCTGTCGGTGGCGGCCGGGGTGTCGACGGCGTCGATCGCCGCTGCGACCGGGCCCGGCGTCGCCGTGGTCCGCACGATGCCCAACACGCCGGCCCTGGTCGGCGAGGGTGTGGTCGCCGTCTGCGCAGGATCGACCGCGACCGACGACGATCTGGCCTGGGCCGAGTCGCTGCTCGACCCGGTCGGGCTGGTCGTGCGCGTCGACGAGTCGCAGATCGACGCGGTCACCGGTCTCACCGGCTCGGGCCCGGCCTACGTCTTCCTGCTGGCCGAGGCCCTGATCGCCGCCGGGAGCGATGTGGGGCTGCCCCCCGAGCAGGTCGGGCCGATGGTCGCCCAGCTGCTCGTCGGGTCGGCCCGGATGGTCGCCGAGTTCGGCGATCCCGCCGATCTCCGCGCCAAGGTGACGTCGCCGGGCGGAACGACCGCCGAGGGCATCGCCGTGCTCGAGGCGCGCGACCTCCGAGGAGCCGTCGCCGCCGCGGTGGCTGCTGCGACCCGCCGCAGCGCGGAGCTCGGTGCGCCGGCCGAGGCCGACGGTTCCGGTCCGCCGGGCTGAAACTGCGGTCCGCGGGGTGGGTGCGCGTCGGCGCGACGGCGCACGAGCTCGGCGGGCCGGCGCTACCGCGCTGGTCCCCAGTCCTCTGCGAGTTCCGAGCGCCACGGCGGATCGGCGCCCCGACGTGAGCAGACGATGCCGGCGATCGTCGTCGCAGCTCGGACCGCCGGCACCAGGTGGTCGAGCGACCCGGCTTCGTCCCGGCCGGCTCCCGAATCGGTCCACCACGCGAGGAAAGCGCCACCGAAGGTGTCCCCGGCGCCGA
Organism: uncultured Ilumatobacter sp.; assembly: GCA_965601765.1. Lineage (GTDB taxonomy): Bacteria > Actinomycetota > Acidimicrobiia > Acidimicrobiales > Ilumatobacteraceae > Ilumatobacter. The sequence continues at coordinate 5,764 of CBFCWS010000164.1, forward strand.
TCGTGTCGACGACCTCGACCGGCTCGACCGCCACCGATGCGTCACCGCCGGCCGTGATCACCCGCACGTGCTCGCCGCCGGCGGTCAGCAGGACCGCAGCGGGCCCCACCTCGAGCAGCGTGGCAGCGGCTTCGTCGAGCGACCGATCGGGGAAGAGGTACTCGAGGTCCTCGTCGGAGACCTTCGCGATGTCGGTCGCCGCGAGCACGCGCATCACCCGGTCGACGTAGGCGGTGCGATCGGAGATGACGAGCGGGCGGCAGTTGACGTCGACCATCACCATCGCTCCGCTGGGGTGCACGGTGTCGACGATCCAGCGCTCGATCGTGCCGGCCATCGGCTCGAGCACGAGCCCCAGCCCGCCGGTGTACGCGATGTCGGTGTCGCCGACGGTCGGCAGGTCGGTGAGGGCCGTCGCCGACGTCCCGTGGATGTAGAAGCGATAGGTCGCCGCGCCCCGCTCGTCGAGCTCGCCCGCGGCGAGCGTGGTCGGCAGGTCGACGCGAGGTGCCCGGGCGACCGCGACCCGGTCGGTGACGAGACGCTCGTACATCAGGGTGCCGAACCGGTCGACCGAGAGGGCGCCGATGAACTCGACGTCGGCGCCGAGTCGGCCGCATGCCCGAGCGGTGTTGAACGGCGCGCCGCCCTGGGCCGCGGTCACCGACCCGTCGGTCTCGACCACGAGATCGATCAACGCTTCACCTGTGACGACGATCATCCGCCGATCATCGCAGCTTTCGGCGGCGCAGTGGCGCTGTGCCACGGCACGGAGCGGGCTGGACAGGGCTGGCATGATGGGGGGGTGACCGACACCGCACGTCCGGACGTTGGCGCGACGCCCTCGTTTGCCGACTACGAGCTCGCCGATCGATACCGCCAGCAGGAGGGACGGGTGTTCCTGTCCGGTGTGCAGGCGATCGCGCGGCTGCCGATCGACCAGCTGCTGCTCGATCGCGCGCGGGGCTGGAACACCGCGGCGTTCGTCTCCGGGTACCAGGGCTCGCCCGTGGGGATGTTCCGCGAAGAGGTCGACCGCGCCGCGAAGACGATGCCCGATCTGCCGATCGTGAACGAACCGGGCGTCAACGAGGAGCTGGCTGCGACGGCGGTCATGGGCTCCCAGCTCGCGGTCACCCTCGACGACTGCCGCTACGACGGCATCCTCGGGATCTGGTACGGCAAGGGTCCCGGCATCGACCGCGCCGGCGACGCGATCCGCCACGCCGTCTTCTCGAGCACGGCACCTCGTGGCGGTGTCGTGGCGGTCGTCGGCGACGACCCCAGTGCGAAGTCCTCGACGCTGCCGTCGTCGAGCGACGCGACGATGGTCGACCTGCACATGCCGCTGCTCTTCCCCGGCGACGTCCAGGAGTCGATCGACGTCGCCCGCCACGCGGTGGCGATCTCGCGGGCGAGCGGTCTGTGGGCCGGCCTGAAGCTCGTCACGCCGGTCGCCGACGGCACGGGGACCGTCGACGTACGCCCCGATCGCGTCGCGCCGATCATCCCCGAGATCGATGTCGACGGCCGTCCGTTCGCGCCGACGCCGAACGGGCGCCTGATCACGCCGTACACGATCGACATG
>CBFCWS010000165.1:0-7349 GCA_965601765.1 uncultured Ilumatobacter sp.
TCGAGGTGTCGAGCCAGCCGGCCTCCCTGGCGGGCGCGGCGTTCCCGGCGCACGTGCGCGAGCACCGCCTCCGGCGCCTGCTCGACGTCGCGCCGGACGGTCCCGACGCGATCGCCGCGGCGTGCGGCGACGACGACGACGACGTCGCCACGCGCGGACTGCGTCTGCGGGCGGGCCGCCGCCGCGACGACGTCACGGTGTACGACGGCGACCTGACCGGGGTGAGCGAGCACCGCCTCGTCGATCCGGTCTCGCCCTCGCAGCTCGAGGCATGGCCGGCCTGCCCGCACGGGTACTTCGCACGGTACGTCCTCGGCGTACGGGCGCCGACCGACGTGGTCGACGAGATGCAGCTCACACCGATGGAGCGTGGCAACGTCGTCCACGAGACGCTCGACCGCTTCCATCGTCAGACGATCGAGCAGGCCGGCGATCGGCCGCAGCGACCGTCGTGGTCCGATGCCGACCGCGAGCGGCTCGTGCAGATCTTCGACGAGGTCGCCGACGAGTTCGAGCGCGCCGGACGGGTCGGCCGCCCGGCCGCATGGGCGGTCGACCGGGCGAAGGTCCACGCCGAGCTGCTCCACTGGCTCGACCGCGACGACGCCGTCCGGCGCGAGCGACAGTCGCAGGTGCGCAGCTCGGAGCTCCGCTTCGGCGAGGATCCCCCGGTCGAGATCGACCTGGGCGACGGGCGTTCGCTCCGGGTGCGCGGCGCGATCGACCGGATCGATCTCGGTGCCGACGGCACCTGGTACGTGACCGACCACAAGACCGGCCGATCGACCAGCTATGCGACCGACCAGGACGACCCGACCGCCGGAGCAACCAGGTTCCAGCTGCCCGTGTACGCCGCCGCCGCACTCGCGCACGCCGGCGACGACGCCGCGCCCGACGCGGTCGTGCACGCCGAGTACGGGTTCCTCGGTCGCGGTGGCTATGCCCGCAAGCACCTCGTCCTCGATCGGCCGACCCGCGAACGCGTCGCGAACGATCTCGCGTCGGTCGTCGCCGGGATCGAGTCGGGTCTGTTCCCGCCGATCACCGAACCGCCGAAGTACCAGCACTTCGTCTCCTGCCCGTACTGCGACCCCGACGAGCTGGGGGTCGACGAGCGATACGGCGAGTGGCGCCGCAAGCAGCACGATCCCCGCCTCGCGCGGTGGTTCGAGCCCGATGAGGATGCATCGTGAGCGCCACCCTCCCCGGCGACCAGGCGGCCCGCGACCGCATCGCACACGATCTCGAGACGAACCTGTTCGTGGAAGCGGGTGCCGGCGCCGGCAAGACATCCGCGCTGGTCGAGCGCATCGTGTCGCTCGTCGTGGCCGGGGTCCGGATCGATGCGATCGCCGCGATCACCTTCACCGAGGCGGCCGCGGCCGAGCTCCGTCATCGGGTGCGCGCGGCGCTCACCGCCCGCCGCGCCGACGCCGACGCCGACGTCGACGTCGGCGACCGTCGGGTGGCCGAGCACCTCGACGCGGCGCTCGACCGACTCGACCTCGCGCCGATCGGGACCCTCCACGCGTTCGCCCGGCGGCTGCTCAACGACGCGCCGATCGCCGCCGGGCTCCCGCCGGGGTTCCAGGTCCGCGACGAGCTCGAGAGCCAGATCGCCTTCGACGAGCGGTGGAGCCTGCTGCTCGACGAGCTGCTCGCCGACCCGACGCCCGAGGCCGGCATCCTCGCCGGCGGCTCGGAGCTGATGGAGCTGTGTGCGATCGACAACTTCGACCTGTTCCGGGGCGGTCGACGGCTCGCCGAGGGCTTCCGCGACAACTGGGACCTCGTCGAGCAGCGCGTCGATCGCTCCGATCCGGGGCCGTTCTCGCTCGATGTCGCCGATCTGGTCGACGACCTCGTGGCGTGCGGCCAGACGCCGTGTCCCGACGATGACCCCCAGGTCGAGCGGCTCGCCGAGATCACCGCGCTGGCCGCCCGGCTCGCCGGGGCGGCACGGGTGGGCGACCAGATCACCGTCCTCGAGGGGATCGCCGATCGCTGCTCCAAGGTGAAGCGAACCGGCCGGGCGGCGACCTGGAAGAGCGCCGGGTTCCCCGACGGCGCGCTCGAGGATCTCCGCCGGCGGCAGCTCACCCTCTCCGAGCGTGCCGAGCAGAAGATCGCCGAGCTCCGCCGCCGGCGCGACCGCGTGCTGGGGACCGTGCTCGGGCGGTGGGTGCTCGACCTCGCCCGCCACCGCGCCGTCGAGGGCGCCCTCGAGTTCCACGACCTGCTCGTGCTCGCGCGGCGACTCCTCGTCCGGCGCGACGGGGTCCGGCGCCGCCTGCACGAGCGCTACACGCACCTGTTGCTCGACGAGTTCCAGGACACCGACCCGATCCAGCTCGAGATCGCGGTGCGGCTCACCGCCGACCCGGACGATCCGGCCCACGACCACGACTGGACCGCTCTGCGGCCCCAGCCCGGCCGGCTGTTCATCGTCGGCGACCCGAAGCAGTCGATCTACCGCTTCAGGCGCGCCGACATCGCCCAGTACCTGGCGGCGGCAGCGGTCCTGCACGCACCGGTCGAGGTCCTCGACGCCAACTTCCGATCGTCGCGGCCGGTCGTCGAGTGGGTCAACGCCGTCTTCGGCCGGGTGATCGTCGAGGAGCCCGACGTGCAACCGCGGTTCCAGCCGCTCGTGGTCGCCCGCGACCACCATCCCGATCACGGCTCGGTCCACGTCGTCGGCGCCGACGGGCACGACGACCCGGAGCTGGAGACCGCCGACGCCCTCCGCCGGGCCGAGGCGGTCGACATCGCCGATGCCGTCGCCACGATGCTGCGCGAGCGGTGGGACGTCACCGACGGCGGGACGCTGCGACCCTGCCGGCCCGGTGACATCACGATCCTCCTCCCCGCTCGGACGAGCCTGCCGGCCCTCGAGATCGCACTCGCCGAGCGGCGGCTGCCGTACCGTGCCGAGAACAGCTCGATCGTGTACGCGACCGCCGAAGTCAGGCACGTGATGCTCGCCCTGCGCGCCGCATCCGACGCCACCGACGAGCTCGCGCTGCTCGCTGCGCTCCGCTCGCCGCTGTACGGGTGCAGCGACGTCGAGCTGTACACCTACCGGCGCGACGGCGGCCGCTGGTCGATCTGGGCGCCACCCCCCGACGCGCTCGCCGACCACCCGGTCGCGGTGGCGATCGCGCACCTCCGATCCCTGGCCACCCAGGCCAACTGGCTCACGCCGGCGCAACTGCTCGACCGGGTGATCGAGGAGCGCCGGCTGCTCGACATCGCGCTCGACCGGGCCGACGCCCGCGACGTGTGGCGGCGCCTGCGCTTCGTGGTCGAGCAGGCCCGTGCCTGGAGCGACGCCGGCGGCCACGGCCTGCGGCGATACCTCGCATGGGTGCACCTGCTGGCGAGCGAGAGCCGCAACGCCGACACCGTGCTCCCCGAGCACGACGACGACGCCGTGCGCATCATGACCGTGCACGCCGCCAAGGGCCTCCAGTTCCCGATCACCGTGGTCTCGGGCATGACGACGGTGCCGAACCGGCGCTTCGCCAACTCACTGGTCTGGACGCGCGACTCCTGGACGATCTCGACCCGCCGTGACGTCCACAACCCCGACTTCGCCGACTTCCTGCCGCTCGACGAGCAGATGGGTGACGCCGAGCGGCGCCGGTTGCTCTACGTCGCGTGCACGCGAGCGGTCGACCACCTCGTCGTCTCGCTGCACCGCCGCACCGCGGGGCCACGGCTGCCCACCGACACCAACGCCCACGTCCTCGTCGACGGGGGCGCCGCCGAGGCCGCCGAGCCGCTCCTGCTCACCCCGGCCGACTGGACCGACCCCGCCCGCACCCGGGGGACGCTGTCGTGGCCCGACCGGGTCGAGTGGGCGACCGAACGCACGACGGCCTTCGCCGAGGCGTCCCGGCCGCGCACGACCAGCGCGACGCGGCTCGCCGCCGAGACGGTCGACTCCTACCGGCCGCCCCCACCCGACGACGCCGGGCTCGACAAGGAGCCGGTCGATCTCGACCTCCCACCGTGGCAGCGCGGTCGCTACGGCACGGCCGTGGGTCGAGCCGTCCACGCCGTCCTGCAGTTCTGCGACCTGGCCGGCGGCGCCGACATCGACGCCCAGGCCCGGGCCCAGTGCGCGGCCGAGGGCATCCTCGGCATGGACGACACCGTCGCCGCGCTCGCCCGCTCGGCGATCGCAGCGCCCGTGATCCAGGACGCGGTTCGCCGGGTCCACCATCGCGAGCTGTTCGTCGCCGCACCCGTCGGCGATCTCGTGCTCGAGGGGTACATCGATCTGTTCGTCGACGACGAGCGCGGCGGCGTGATCGTCGACTACAAGACCGACCAGTGGGCCGACGGGACGGAGCGGTCGGAGCGGATCGACAAGTACCGGCTCCAGCTGGCGGCCTACGCCGTCGCGCTCGAGGCGGTGCTCGGCCGTCCCGTGCCGGCGGCCGTGCTGGTCAGGTGCCGGCCGGGCGAATCCGCGGAGGAGATCTGGCTCGACGACTGGGAGCAGGCGCTCACCGACGCTCGCGGCGGAGCGCCTGCCACAACCCGGCGAGGCTGAGACGGAGGAGCGCGAGGACGAAGATCGCGGCGACGGCGACGCCGAGCGGGATCACGATCGCCGCGAGCAGGCGTCCCTCGGCCTCGCCGAGCGGGGCGAGCACACCGGCGGGCACCTTCGTGCCGTCGACGTTGAGGGTGCGCATCGGATCCTCGAAGTCGGGGCAGCGGATGTCGGTCTCGGAGACCCCGATCACCTCGTCGCCCCCGAAGTCCTCGATCGGGTCGGACACCTGCGAGACGAGCACACCGAGGACCGGGTGGACCGGCGCCCCGACGATGTACGTCTCGCCGTCGTCGAGATACTGCACGTCTCGCCCGTAGCGGACGTCGACCAGCTGATCGCTGGCGAACGGTGCCGGGTCGCCGGCCCGCACCGCGTCGATCTCGAACCGGACCGTGCGGAAGTCGCGGTCGACCACGGTCCCGACGAAGACCACATGTGGCAACGGCGGCGCCTCGCAACCGGGGGGGACCGGGACGACCGGCGAGGTCCCCGACGGCGCCGTCGAGGTCGGCGAGGGGTCGTCGGGTGCGGCGACGGCCGCGCCGGCCGACATGAACATCAGTGCGGCGACGATCGTCGAGACGAACCGCACCGCCACGTTCGTCGCCGACGCGGACGAACGGCGACGGGTGGCCATGCGGAGGAGCGTACCGAGCCGGCGGGCCGGAGATCCGGCACCACCACGCGATCTCGGCATCGTCGGCAGGGTTTGGTTCGGCGATGCGTTCCGGCGGGCGTGCGGCGATACTGATCGGCATGGGGTACAACCCGTACCGCAGGTTCAAGGCCCGCCCGGGCGACTACGTCATGGTGATCTCGGCGGTCGTGATCGTCGTCGCGCTCGTGGTGTGGGGGTTCTCCTGAGCGCGACCGTGCCACCGCCGCCTCAGAAGGCGCGCTCGTACCGGGTGAGGCGGACCCCGTCGACCGCGACGACGTCGAAGCGGAGATCCGGGTCGAACGCGCCGTCCCAGCGGCACCGCAGCCAGCTGCTCGCGAGCAGGCGGATGCGCGCCTGCTTGGCGGCGTCGACCGCCAGCGCCGCGCTCGCCGTGCCCGCCGAGCGGCGTGCCTTGACCTCGACCACCACGACGAGCGAGCCACGGCGCACGACCACGTCGAGCTCACCGCGGACGAGACGCTCCGGTGAGCGCCAGTTGCGGTCGACGACGGCGAAGCCGAGACGTCGATAGTGGGCCGCGGCGAGATCCTCGGCCCAGCGGCCTCGTGAACGTCGGGACAGGTCGCCCATCGGCGACCTCCTCCTCACTCGTCTGGCGGGGCGGCGACCCGCCCGAGTGCCCCAGCGGGCGTCAGAACTCGCGCTTCTCGCGGATCTTGGCCTTCTTGCCGACCCGGTCGCGCAGGTAGTACAGCTTGGCCCGGCGGACGTCGCCGCGCTTGACGACCTCGATCTTCTGGACGGTCGGGGTGTGGACCGGGAACGTGCGCTCGACGCCGACGCCGTAGCTGAGCTTGCGCACGGTGTAGGTCTCCTGGAGACCGCCACCCTGACGCCGGATGACGTTGCCCTGGAACACCTGGACGCGCTCCTTGCCACCCTCGACGACCCGGACGTGCACCTTGAGCTCGTCACCCGGGGCGAAGTCGGGGATGTCGTCGCGCAGCGAGTCGTTGTCGATGAGGTCGGTCGTCTTCATGGCTCTCTCAGATCTACGGCGGGCCCCGCAGCGGTGGGGCCGGTCAATGATACGGGAGCGCCGGGAACTCTTCCAACAGGTCCCGCTCGCGATCGGTGAGTCCGCCCCGGGCCGCGATCAGGTCGGGTCGGCGGGCCAGGGTGCGATGCAGCGCCTGGGCTCGGCGCCACCGATCGATCCGCGCGTGGTCACCGCTGCGCAGGATCGACGGCACCGACCAGCCGCGGTACTCGGCGGGGCGCGTGTACTGGGGTTCTTCGAGCAACCCGCTCGCGCCGTGGCTCTCGGCGATCGGGCTGTCGGCATTGCCGATCGCGCCGGGCACGAGGCGCGTGACCGCCTCGATCACCAGGCACGCGGCCACCTCGCCACCGTTGAGCACCACGTCACCGACGGAGAGCTCGCCGTCGGCGAGATGCTCGCGCACCCGGTGGTCGACGCCCTCGTACCGTCCGCAGATCATGCTGAAGCCCGTGAGCCCGGCGAGCTCCGCGGCGACGGTCTGGTCGAAGCGGCGCCCGCCCGGATCGAGGAGCAGGAGCGGCCGTGGGGGCTCGGCGGACTCGACGGCGTCGAAGAGCGGTTCGGGCTTCATCAACATGCCGGCGCCACCGCCGAAGGGTGCATCGTCGACCGTGCGATGGACGTCGCTCGTCTGCTCGCGCGGATCGTGGACGCGCAGGTCGACGGTGCCTCCCTCGCGGGCCTTGCCCACCAGGCTCTGCGAGCAGAAGGCGTCGACCATGCCCGGGAACAGCGTGAACACGTCGATGCGCACGGCTCAGGACTCGAACAGCTCGAACAGGCCGTCGGGCGGGTCGATCGTGATGACACCGTCGGAAGCCGACGTGACGAAGTTGGCCGGCACCAACGCTCCCGAATCGAGCTCGAGCAGGTCGGCGGCGGGATTCTCGACGATCGCCGTGCACACCCCGCGCTCGGTGCCGTCGACCTCGACCACGGTCGCGCCGATCAGGCGGTGCACCCACAGTGCGTCGGGATCGTCGATCGGCTCGGCGTGGATCGTCTCGCCGCTCAACGCCTCGGCGACGCTGCGATCGTCGATGCCCTCGAGGTGCACCCGGAACCGCTGCCTCGACGGCTGGGAAGCCGTGACCGTC
>CBFCWS010000166.1:0-7340 GCA_965601765.1 uncultured Ilumatobacter sp.
ACGAGGTCGACGCGGAGCGGTCCCGGCACGGTGTCGCGGCCGGGCGAGCTGCTGCGGGTGCGCGCCAGCGACATGCGATCGAGGTCGCGGTCGCGGACGCCGCGACCGCCGACCGGGCCGCCGGACTGCTGGGCGTGCTCGGCTTCGAACCGTGGGACCGATGGACGGGGGGTGCAGCTGCGTCGTTCCGACGTCACGCCGGGCACGCGACCGTGGCGCGGACCACCGACGTGACCGAGGTCGTCCGGATCGCCTGGCGGACCGACGAGCCGCGCGGTCGGTGGCAGCGCCTCGTCCGACCGACCGAGGGCGACTGGTCGGCGGTCACCCTCCCGAGCCGGCTGTGGTGGCTCTACCCGGCCGTCAGGCCGTTGCGCCTCGCGGGGGAGCGGGCCGGGCTCCGCCGCCGGTTCGCGGCGTCGATGGGGCCCTTCCTGGCCACCTCGGCGTCGCTGATCGACCCGTTGTTCGAGGTCGCCGACCTCGGCCCGGCCGACCGGGTCGCCGACCTCGGCTGCGGCGACGGCCGCCTCGTGCTCGCGGCGGCGGAGAGGTACGGGTGCCGGGGGCTCGGTGTCGACCGCGACCCGGCGCTCGTCGATCTGGGCCGGGCGGCGGCCGAGGGTGCCGGCATGGCCGACCGTGTCCAGTTCGTCGTGGGCGATGCCCGCGACGTGCAGCTCGACGACGTGACCGTCGTCCTGGTGTTCCTCCCCGTCGACGTGCTCGCCACCGTCCTGGACGACGTGCTCGCGCGCCTGCCGGCCGGCGCTCGGGTGATCGCCCACGAGCAGCACTCGCTCCCGCCCGACCTGCGGGCGCCGGACCGTTCCGTCGCGGTGATCGCGCCGGACGCGGTCACGGTGGCGCACCGGTGGGGCATCGACCGATCCACCGACCGATCGAACCCCTGGACCACCCGCCTGACCGGATGGTGGTCGGCCGTGAGGACGAGCCGCAATCCGTCGGCGGATGGATGCCCTCCGGCCGGATCCCGACCAGGATGACGTCGTGGCCGTGATCACCGCCTCCGGGCTGACGATGCAGTTCGGGCAGCACCGCGCGCTCGATGCGCTCGACGCCGAGGTCCACTCCGGGGTGACCGGGCTGGTCGGCGCCAACGGCGCCGGCAAGACGACGCTGATGTCGCTCGTGCTCGGCCTGCGGCCGGCGACCGCCGGGCGGATCGAGGTGCTCGGGCTCGACCCGATGCGCGACGGGCCGCGGCTGCGGGCGCTCGTCGGTTACGGGCCGGAGCGCAACGTGTTCCCCGACGAGATGCCGGCCTCCGACTTCGTCAAGCACATCGCCGAGGTGCGCGGCATGCCGCCCGACGAGGCACGCAGCCGCGCCAGCGACGCGCTCTGGCTCGTCGGCCTCGGCGAGGAGCGGTTCCGGGCGCTCGGCACGATGTCGACCGGCCAGCGCCAGCGCGTCAAGCTCGCGCAGTCGATCGCGGCCGACCCGTCGCTGGTGCTGCTCGACGAGCCGACCGACGGCCTCGACCCCGTGCAGCGCGACGAGATGCTCGTCCTGATCCGCCGCATCTCCGTCGAGTTCTCGATCGACGTGGTGCTCTCGTCGCACCTGCTCGAAGAGGTCGAGCGGATCTGCGATCACGTCGTCGCCCTCGACGCCGGGCGTCTCGTCGCCAGCGGCCGGCTCGACCAGCTCGTCGGCGACGACGAGGGCATGACGATCGAACTGGTCGACATCGACCTCGACCGGTTCGCGGCGGTCGTCGCGGCCGTCCGCGAGCGCGGGATCGAGGTCCGTGCCGATGACCCCCCGATCGGCACGGGCCTGGGCTGCTTCGAGGCGTTCGGCGACGACACCGGGGTGGTCGCCGATGCCGTCGCCGCGGTCGTCGCCGAACGCAGCGTGCGCATCGGGCGGATGGTCCGCCGTCGCCGCCGGCTCGAGGATCTCTTCGCCGGGAGTGGTGCGTGAGCGACGCCCAGATCTTCGATCGCGGGTACCGGACCTTCGAGGGCGAGCGCTCGGGCCTGCGCGGCGCCGTTCGCTCGGTCGTGTGGCACACGACGCGCTCGATCCTCGGGCTCGGCCGCTCCGCCCGCCACAAGGTGTTCCCGGTGGCGGTGATCGTCATCGCGTTCCTCCCCGCGCTGGCGTTCCTCGCGCTCGCTGTGCTCATCGGCGACCTCGTCGGCGAGGTCCGCCCCGAGTACTGGGAGTTCTTCGGGTTCGCGTTCCTGGCGACGCTGGTGTTCACCGCCCTGGTCGCACCCGAGGCCCTCGTCCGCGACCGTCGCGACGGCATGTACTCGCTCTACCTGTCGACGCCGCTGTCGAAGGTCAGCTACCTCGCTTCCAAGGTCGGGGCGGTGCTGCTGGTGATGTCGCTGGTCGTGCTCGCGCCACCCCTGCTGTGGTTGCTCGGCTACACCTTCCAGAACCAGGGTCCCGACGGGTTGACCGAGTGGATCTGGGTCGCGTTCCGGTTGATCGTCGCCGGCCTCGCGATCTGCGTCACCTATGCGTCGGTGAGCCTCGGGGTGTCGTCGCTCACCGACCGGCGCGCGTTCGCGAGCATCGCCGTCGTGCTGTTCCTGCTCGGCCTGTCGATCATCGCCGAGGTCCTCGCCGAGGTCGCGGAGCTGGATCAGCACATCCGCCTGATCGACCCGCTCGGAACCGTCTTCGAGCTCTCGCCACGGTTGTTCGGCGACCGCGGCGAGGGCTTCCAGGACGTGTCGACGACGGCGGTGGCTGCCGCGACCGTCGGATGGATCACGTTCGGCGTCGGTCTCATCGTCGCCCGCTATCGCAAGCTCGACGCGGTCTGATGGCCCAGCTCCCACCTCCGCCGATGCCGCGGGTCGGCGCCGCGCTCCCGCCACCGGTCGCCCCGTTCGCCTCGGACGAGATCGTCGCCGCCCAGGACGTGACCAAGGCCTTCGGCGACGTCGTCGCCGTCTCGGGCGTGACCTTCGGCGTCGGCCCGGGAGTGACCGCCCTGCTCGGCCCGAACGGCGCCGGGAAGTCGACCCTGTTCCGCATGCTCTGCGGGCTCACCGCGCCCAGCCAGGGCACTGTGCGCGTGTTCGGCGCCGACGCCCGGATTGACCGGTCCGTACGCGGCCGGATCGGCCTCGCACCCCAGCAGGACGCCCTGTTCGACCGGTTCGACGCGCAGGGCTTCGTCGAGTTCGCCGCCGCGACCCAGGGGTTGGCCGACCCGCCCGCGGCGGCGAGACGTGCGCTGTCGATCGTCGAGCTCGCGGACGTCGGCTCGAAGCCGGTCGGCGCCTTCTCGAAGGGCATGCGCCAGCGCGTCAAGCTCGCCACCGCGCTCGTGAACGATCCCGAGGTGCTCGTCCTCGACGAGCCGCTGACGGGCCTCGATCCCGTGCAGCGCGGCCGGATGATCGAGCTCTTCCACGGCCTCGGCGACGAGGGCCGCTGCCTGCTCGTGTCGAGCCACGTGCTCGACGAGGTGGCGCGCATCGGTTCGCGCGTCCTGGTCATCGCCCAGGGTCGGCTCGCCGCCGCGGGCGACTTCCGTGCGATCCGCTCGCTGATGGACGACCGGCCGCACCGGATCCGCCTCACCACCGACCAGCCGCGGGTGCTCGCCGCCGCGCTGCTGTCGGCGGCGCACTGCGACGGCGTGCAGGTGGATGGTTCCCGCCTCGTCGTCGACACGAACGACGTCGACGGCTTCGGTCGATCCGTCGCCCCGATCGCCCGGCGCGCCGGTGTCCGGCTCCTGGAGCTCGAACCACTCGACGACGATCTCGAGAGCGTCTTCCGGTATCTCGTGGAGCGGCGCTGATGGGGGAGTCGACGATGCCACGCACCCTTGAGGCGACGGGGGGCCGAACCGCGCACCACGATGTCGGGCCGCTCGACGCGATCGGGCTGGTCTACCGGCTCACGGTGCGCCAGCTCGTCACCCGTGCCCGACTGGTGGGGTTGATCGCGCTCGGTGTGATCGTCGTCGCGCTCGCCGCCGCCGTGGGGCAGGCCGACGACGCGACCGACGCCGACATCGTCCGTGTGATCTCCGAGGTCGGGTTCACGCTCGTCGTCCCGATCGTCGCGCTCGTGTTCGCGGCGGCCTCGCTCGGCGACCTCCGCGACGACCAGACGCTCGTGTACCTGTGGCTGCGGCCGATGGACCGCTGGCCGGTCGTCGTCGGGGCGTGGCTCGCGGCGATCACGATCAGCCTGCCGTTGACGGTGATCCCGCTCGCGATCGCGGCGATCGTCGTCGACATCGGCAGCGGGCTCCTGGGCGCGACGGTGCTCGCCGCCGTCGTCGGGGTGATCGCGTATGCGGCGGTCTTCGTGCTCGCCGGGCTCCTCCTCAAGAACGCGATCGTCTGGGGCGTCGGCTACGTGCTCGTCTGGGAGGGGATCGTCGCGTCGTTCGGCAGCTTCCCGGCGCGCCTCTCGATCCGGGGCTACACCCGGTCGATCCTCACGAGCCAGACCGGCATCGACCTCGATCTCGGCGACCTCGGCACCGCCGCCGGCACGATCATCCCGATCCTCATCGCCGCGGCGTCCCTCGCCGCCGCCTCCTGGCGCCTCCGCACTATGGAGATCGACTGACCGTTCCGGTTTGCTGGCGCGAAAGCGACGTCCGACGTCGCTTTCGCGCCAGCAAACGACGGCCGTCCGGGGGTCCGACGGGTGCGTTGTCAGGTCCAGCCGCCGCGGTAGCGGCTCGTGCTGAGTGGTTGGCGGCGGCGGGTGTCGTCCGGGCGGGTGAGCAGGAGCAGGCCACCGATGATCAGGCACAGGACCGTGGTGATGACGACGACGTGGAGTGTGCGCAGGGCGAGGCCCGGGATCGCGTGGGAGAACGTGCGGTCGTCGATCGCGGTGATGAAGTGGACCGGGATGAGATACCCGAACACCGCCATCGCCACGCCGAGCGCGATGAGCTGCTCGGCGATCGCGGTGCGGATCTCGCGGCCGTCGGGCCGGAGGGCGAGCCCGATCGCGTACAGGAGCAGGCCGAGGCCACCGGCGATCGGCACGATCCAGCCGATCGCGGCGTTGAAGTTCGCGATCACCGCGATCCGATCGACCGGGATGGTCACGGCTTCGGCATCGGCCGCGCGCTGGTCGCGGACGATCTCGGCCATCTCGGGCCCGCTCAGGCGGAGCGGGGTGGTGCGCTGACCGAGGATGCGCTCGTGTGCCTGCTCGGTGATCGGCGCCATCATCGCCGCCCCGGCCCGCGTCGACAGCACGTCGCGTTCGACGAACGCGGCGAGCTCGGTGATGTCGCGCTCGAGGATGGGCGCCGTCGCCGCCGTCACCTGGTTGTTGATCGCCAGGCGGATGTCGGGGCTGTCGAGGATCGCGTCCGCGCTGCTGCGCGTCGGCTCGGGCGTGAACACGATGCGTTGCATCCACCACGCGCCGGCTGCGAGCGCGACGCAGACCGCGGCGATCAGGAAGACGATGCCGGCGAAGCTGCGTTCCATCGGCGTCGAGTCTGGCAGGCGGCGTCGGTAATCTGACATCCGTGAGTTCGTCCGGACAATCACCCCCCACGCCGCGACCGATCGATGACTTCCCGTCACGCCCTCGGCTGCTCGCCCGCGGGTTCACTCGGCGGTGCGCGTGGTGTGGCGACCGGCGCGGGTACTTCACGGGGTGGTTCTCGCGCGTCGAGCGCTGCCGGGCCTGCGGTCACGGCTACCGGCGCGGCGACGAGGCGTTCGAGTTGGGCGCCGTCACGGCCAACATCATCCTGACGTTCCTGGCGGTGCTCGTCACCGTGCTCGTCCTGGTCGTGGTGACCCTGCCCGACGTGCCGGTCCCGATCGTGACCGTGGCGACCGCGGCGGTCGGCCTGCTCGGCCCGGCGATCTTCTACCCGGTCTCGTTCACGCTGTGGCAGGCGGTCGACCTGTGGATGCGACCGCCGACCGAGGCCGAGCTGCGCGGCGAGGGCGACGCCTCGCTCTGACCGTCCGCACGCGGCACCGCCCGCACGCCGCGGACGCACGCCACGGTTCGGGCCGCAAAGCCTTGCCGAACAGCTGTTCGACAACTACAGTGATGTCGTTCCTGATCGCCCGGCGATCTCCGCATCCGATCCTCCGTGTCACACCCCTCGCGTACGGTCCTGAGCATCGTCCCACCGGGCGTTCATCGGCCGACCGGGCCCCGTGTTCGCACACGTCACCAGAAAAGAGCAGGCAATGACCAACGACCGTGACAAGGCGCTCGACATGGCGCTCTCCCAGATCGACAAGCAGTTCGGCAAGGGCTCGATCATGCGGATGGGCGAGAAGGGCACGATGGCGATCGAGGCCGTGTCCACCGGCGCCCTCAGCCTCGACCTCGCGCTCGGGATCGGCGGGCTGCCGCGCGGCCGCGTGACCGAGATCTATGGCCCGGAGTCGTCCGGCAAGTCGACCCTGGCGATGCACGTCGTCGCCGAGGCCCAGCGCACGGGCGGCACCTGTGCCTACATCGACGCCGAGCACGCGATGGACCCGATCTACGCGGCGGCGATCGGTGTCGACATCGACCAGCTGCTGATCTCCCAGCCCGACACGGGGGAGCAGGCGCTCGAGATCGCCGACATGTTGGTGCGCTCCGGCGCGATCGACGTCGTGGTGATCGACTCGGTGGCGGCGTTGACGCCACGCGCCGAGATCGAGGGCGAGATGGGCGACACCCACGTCGGCCTCCAGGCCCGCCTGATGAGCCAGGCCCTGCGCAAGCTCACCGGCAACCTCAGCAAGACCAAGACGATCGCGATCTTCATCAACCAGCTCCGCGAGAAGATCGGCGTCATGTTCGGGTCACCCGAGACCACGCCGGGTGGGCGGGCGCTCAAGTTCTACTCCTCGGTCCGGCTCGACATCCGCCGGATCGAGTCGCTCAAGGACGGCGGCGAGGTGGTCGGCAACCGGACCCGGGTCAAGGTCGTCAAGAACAAGGTGTCGCCACCGTTCCGTCAGGCCGAGTTCGACATCATGTACGGCAAGGGGATCAGCCGGGAGGGAGCCCTGCTCGACATGTCGGTCGACCTGGGCATCGTCACCAAGTCGGGTGCCTGGTTCACCTACGAGGGCGAGCAGCTCGGCCAGGGTCGTGAGAACGCCAAGCACTTCCTGACGGAGAACCTCGACGTCATGGTCGAGATCAGCGACAAGGTGATGATCGCCGCCGGTCTCAAGCCCGACCCGAACGCACCCGCCGATCCGGCCGATCCCGCCGACGGCTTCACCGCCGCCGACGAGCAGCCGATCACCCTCGACTGATCATCTTCGGGCGCAGCCGGCCGGCGGAGCCGGACCGGCTGCGCCGCCGAGCTCGCCGTCTCCGTTCGCTGCACGCCCTTCGAC
>CBFCWS010000167.1:0-7335 GCA_965601765.1 uncultured Ilumatobacter sp.
CGGATCGCGGCGTCCGGCGCCTCCCGCCTGCCGCCTGCGATCGCCGAGGCGTTCGAGGCCCGCTTCGGCGTGCCGATCAGCGAGGGGTACGGACTGACGGAGGCGTCGCCGACCGTGACGACGTCGCGCGCCGGGAACCGCCGGGTCGGATCGGTCGGCCGGCTCGTCGCCGGGCAGGAGATGCGGATCGTCGGCGACAACGGCGAAGACGTCGCGGTCGGCGACGCGGGCGAGATCTGGGTCAAGGGCCCGAACGTCTTCGTGGGGTACTGGAACGATCAGGAGGCGACCGATCGCGTGCTCCAGGACGGCTGGTTGCGCACGGGCGACATCGGCCTCGTCGACGAGGACGGGTTCTTGTACCTCGTCGACCGGGCCAAGGACCTCATCATCGTGTCGGGGTTCAACGTCTTCCCGGCCGAGGTGGAGGCCATCCTCAACGAGCATCCGGGCGTGGTCGAGGTCGGGGTGCTCGGCGTGCCGCACCCACATCACGGCGAGGCGGTCAAGGCCTACGTCGTCGCGAAGGACGGCGGCGATCTCGACGAGGAGTCGCTGATCGACTACGCGGCCGACTACCTCGCTCGCTACAAGTGCCCGAGCAAGGTGATCTTCGTCGACGAGCTGCCCCGCAACGCCGCCGGCAAGCTGATCCGACGCGACCTCGAGGGCACCGTCCTCGCCTGATCGCGGCGCCTGATCCCGGCGCCTGATCCCGAGGGCTCGGCCCGCGCCCGGCGGTGCGACGGGATCGGCGAGCACCGCTGTGACATTGTCCGCACAAGCATCGTAGACTGACCCGGCGATGCCCCCCCATCGAACCCGGCGTCGCATTCCGGATGCGACGGTTGCACGGCTCCCCGTGTATCTGCAGATCCTCGCGGAGCAGGCCGACCGGGGACTCGGGAACATCTCCTCGGAGACGCTCGCCGATCTCGCCGGGGTCAACGCCGCCAAGGTCCGCAAGGACCTCAGCTATCTCGGCAGCTACGGCACGCGCGGGGTGGGGTACGAGGTCGACTACCTCATCCACCAGGTCCGGCGCGAGCTCGGTCTCGACCACGACTGGCCGGTCGTCATCGTCGGGGCCGGCAACCTCGGCCAGGCGTTGGCCGGCTACGGCGGGTTCGGCGAACGCGGGTTCAGCATCGCCGGCATCGTCGACATCGACCCCGACAAGGCCGACACGGTCGTCGGTGGCGTCCGGGTCCGGCCGATCGGCGAGTTGACGGCGATCGTCGCGAGCAGCGGCTCGTCGATCGGCGTCGTGGCCACCCCGACGGCCAGCGCCCAGGACGCCGCCGACCGGCTCGTCGCGGCGGGCGTCACGAGCATCTTGAACTTCGCGCCGACCCTGCTCAACGTGCCCGACGGCGTCGGCGTGCGCCAGGTCGATCTCGCCGTCGAGCTGCAGATCCTGAGCTATCACGAGCGTCGGCGCGAGAACACGGCATCGACCCACGGCGCGACGGCGTGACCGCGACGTGACGAACCGCATCCGTCGCTCCCGGCGCCGGCCGACGGCGACCGAGGCGCCGTCGCACCACTAGGCTGACGCCGTCATGTCCATACTCGTCGTCGGTGTCAACCATCGCAGTGGGCCACTCGACCTGCTCGAGCGGCTCGCCCTGCCCGGCGACGATCTCGGCAAGTCGGTCGCTCGACTGGTCGGATGCGACAACGTCCGCGAAGCCGTCGTCGTCAGCACGTGCAACCGCACCGAGATCTACGCGGTCACCGAGCGCTTCCACGGCGCCTTCGCCGACGTCCGCGACTTCTTCTGCGAGACCGCCGACGTCGCCGACGACATGCTCCTGCCGTTCCTGTACGCCGAGTACGACGACGCCGCGGTCCGCCATCTGTTCGAGGTCGCCGCCGGGCTCGACTCGGCGGTGCTCGGCGAGTCGGAGATCCTCGGCCAGCTGCGCGCCGCCTGGGAGGTCGCGCAGGGCGAGCGGGCCGCCCGCAGCTCGCTCAACCTGCTCTTCCGGCATGCGATCGAGGTCGGCAAGCGGGTCCGCACCGAGACGGGCATCGGCAGGGGCACCGCATCGGTGAGCCACGCCGCGGTCGAGCTCGCCGCCGATCGGCTCGGATCCCTCGACGGGCGCTCGGTCGTCGTGCTCGGGGCGGGCAGCATGGGCGACGGCATCGCGGTCGCGCTCCACGGCGCCGGGGTCGGCGACATCACGGTGGTCAACCGCACGAGGGCGCGCGCCGAGGCGCTCGCCGAGCGCGTCGACGGTGTGGCCGCCGATGCCGACGAGCTTCGGTCGGCGATCGCGGCGGCCGATCTCGTCGTCACCTCGACGGGTGCAGCCGCGCCGGTCATCCGCGTCGACGACGTCGTCGGCGACGATCGCGGCGGCGTACGGACGCGGCCACTGCTGTTCGTCGACATCGCGGTGCCGCGCGACGTCGACCGCGCGGTCGCCGAGCTCGAGCACGTCGACGTCCTCGATCTCGACGACATCGCCGCATGGGCCGATCGGGGGCGCGAGCAGCGTCACGCCGAGGTCGAGGCCGTCACGACGATCGTGAGCGAAGAGGTCGACCGCTACGCGTGCGAGACGACCGCCCGTCAGGCCGCACCGCTGATCGCCGAGCTGCGCGCGCAGGCCGAGTCCACGCGTCAGGCCGAGATCGCCCGCTATCAGGCACGCCTCGCCAAGCTCGACGACGAGCATCGGGAGCTGGTGCAGCAGATCACGCGGGGCATGGTCGCCAAGCTCCTCCACGAGCCGAGCGTCCGGCTCCGTCAGCAGGCCGGGACCCCGCAGGGCGAACGCAACGCGGCGGCGCTGGCCGACCTGTTCGATCTCGGCTAGCTCGAGGTCCGACGGCTCGTGACCCGGTTGCGTCTCGCCACGAGGTCGTCGCCGCAGGCGCTCACGCAGGCGACGGTCGTCGCCGACCGGCTGGGAGCCCTGGGTGCCGACGTCCAGCTGGTCCACGTCGACACGCGCGGCGATCGCACCCAGGGGGAGGAGGTGCCGCTGCACTCGATCGGCGGTGAGGGCGTGTTCGTCGCCGAGGTGCGTCAGGCGGTCCTGCGCGGATCGGCCGACCTCGCGGTGCACTCGGCCAAGGACCTCCCGACCGCGCCGGTCGCAGGGCTGACGATCGCCGCGCTGACGGCACGGCGGACGGCGTCCGATGCGCTGATCGGGCGCTCCCTCACCGAGTTGTCGTCCGGCGCGCGAGTCGCGACCGGATCGGTGCGACGCCGGGCCCAGCTCGCGAGGGCCCGTCCCGATCTCGCGTTCGTCGAGTTGCGGGGCAACATCGGGACCCGCCTCGACCGCGTCCCCGACGGCGGTGCGATCGTCATGGCGGTCGCGGCGCTCGAGGTGCTCGATCTGACCGATCGCATCGCACAGGTGCTCGACGTCGCCGAGTTCGTCCCCGCGGTCGGGCAGGGGTGCGTGGCGGTCGAGTGCCGGGACGACGACCGGCGCGCCCTCGACGCGCTCGGCGCCCTCGACGATCCGACCAGCCGTCACGACGTCACCGTCGAGCGGGCCTACCTCGGTGAACTCGGCTCGGGGTGCTCGCTCCCCGTCGGGGCCCACGTCGACGGCGACCGGTTGTACACCTTCCTGGCGGGCAGGGTCGTCACCGTGTCGGAGACCATCGGTCTCGCCGGCGACACCGAGATCGACGTGACACGCGCGGTCACCGCAGCGCGCGACGCACTCGAGCATGTCGGCGGGTTCTGAGCGGGCGCGGGCCCGGCCGCGCATCGTGACCACCCGGCCGGAACGGGGCCGACTCGACTCGTTGCTCGCCGCCGGCGGCGCCGATGTCGTCCACGTCGCACTGATCGCGACCGAGCGGGTCGCCGAACCGGGCGATCTCACCCGCGCACTCGCGTCGGCGGACTGGGTGGCGGTGACGTCGCAGAACGGTGCCGCCATCGTCACCGAGGCCCTGGGCGGGGCCGACCATCCGCGACTGGCCGCGGTCGGCGATCGCACGGCCACGGTGCTCGCGCGGGGCGGCGCGCTGGTCGAGGTCGTGCCGGAGCCCCAGACCGCGGCCGACCTCGTCGCGGCGTTCCCCGATCCGGCGCCGCAGACCCGGGTCATCGTCGTGCAGGCCGAGGTGACCGACGGCGTGCTGGCGGCAGGACTCCGTCGCCGCGGGTACGTCGTCGACGAGATCGTCGGCTACCGGACGATCGCTCGGCAACCGACGCGGAACGAGATCGAGGCCTGCCGGACCGCCGACGTCATCACGTTCGCGAGCGGTTCGGCCGCGGCGGCGTGGGTGTCGCTCGACGTCCGGCCGGTCGACCCGGCCCCGACGACCGTGGCGATCGGGCCGTCGACGGCCAGGCGCGCCGAGCAGCTCGGGCTGCTCATCGACGTCGTCGCAGCGGAGCACTCCGTCGACGGTCTGGCCCGGACGGCACTGGCGGCCGCCGGCCGGCAGCCGTAGACTCGTCCGTCGCGTGAGATCGCGGTCTCGCGCGCGACCACAGCCGCACCGGCACCAACTCACCGACGACGTCCCGACTCCGAACATGCCCAGCCGAACCTCACGAAGCGCACTGATCGGCGCTGTCGCCTTGACGGTCGCGGCCGGTGTCGTCGTGCCGGCTTCCGTGCCGGCGTCCGCCGGCACGACGTCGGTCACCATCGTGTCGGGCTCGATCGAGGCACCCGAGTCCGCGTCGATCTCGGACGACGGTCGGTGGGTCGTGTACGGAGGGACGGACGTCGAGGGTCGCCGGACGGTGTACCGAAGCGACGTCGACGCCGGTGTCACCGAGGAGCTGTCGCCCGTGCCCGACGGGATCCGTGCCGGGGACACGATCCTCCCGAGCATCTCGGCCGACGGCTGCGTCGTCGTGGCGCTCACCGAGATCGCGTTCGACCTCTTCCGCGACGACGACCGGGACGACCGCTGGGACGTCTACCGGCTCGTGACGCCGGAGTGCGGCGGGCAGTCCAACGCCTGGGAGCTGATCTCGCAGGCGGCCGGCAGCGGTTCGGCGCTCGACGGCGTGCCGACCGACGACCCACCGGCGGTGTCGGGCTCGGGCGCGGTCGTCGCCTACGTCCACCAGCTGTCGGGAGCGCCCGCGGGCGTGACGACGATCAGCCTCGTCGACACCCAACTCGTCCCGGACGACCCGGGCCGCGTGGTCCCCGTCGCCGGCATGCCGTTCGAGGCGCCGAACGGCGTCTACCAGTACCGGGGCGCACGCCAACCCGTGCTGTCGCAGAACGGCCGGCACCTCGCGTTCGTGTCCGACACGACGGCGTCCGCGCCGCTGCCCGGGTGGGGCACCGGACCGGAGGAGGGCGGCCTCGCGACCAGTCAGGTGTTCGTGTGGGATCGCGGCGGCGACGGGCGGGAGAGCTCGGTCCGGCTGCTCTCGGGGAACGCCGACGGCCCCAGCGTCGCCGGCGCCGACTCACCGACGATCTCCGAAGACGGTCGCGCGATCGCCTTCCGGTCCTCCGACCGCGCGCTCGTGTCGGCGGTGCTGCCACCGTGCGACGTCGACTGCCCGACCCAGATCTACCGGTTCGATCGCGACACCGATCGCAACGGCATCTTCGACGAACCCTCCGACGTCGATCCGCTGTCGATCGTGTCGGCCGTCGATGCCGGCGCCGTCTCGAGCGGCGTGCCGACCGCAGGCGACGGCTCGTCGAACGCTCCCGCGATGAACGCCGACGGGACGCAGGTCGCCTTCGTCACCGATGCCACCAACCTGCTGCCGACCACCAGGGGCGGCGGGGGCGCGGTCGGCGACGGCGACCTCCTGGTGGCCGAGGTCGTGCTCGGGCAGCTCCGGCGGGTCCTCGACGGGCCCGACTTCGCCTCGGTCGCGGGGGCGCACGACCGGCCGACCCTGTCGGCCACGGGGCAGCGGCTCGCCTTCGAGACCGATGCCGCCGGGGCGATCGGCGACGTCGTCGGCGTGGGTGCCGAAGGCCGTGCGATCGTCGCCGTCGACGTCGCGCCGCAGCTCTCGCTCGCCCAGCTCGACTTCGGTGCGGTGCTCGTCGGGCTCGAGAGCGCCGAGCTGTACGCGAGCGTCCGCAACGCCGGTCCCGGTGCGTTCGCGCCCGGCGAGGTCGTCGCATCCGAGAACTTCGAGGTCACGGGTGGCACCTGTGTGCGCGGGGTGATCGTCTCGGCGGGCACCTCGTGTTCGATCGAGGTCACCTTCACCCCGACCGCGCCACAGGACTACACGGGCACGGTGACGGTGCGGGGCGTCGACGGCACCGAGGTGTCGACCGAGGTGCGCGGGACCGCCGGTGCGCCGATGCTGCTCGTGACGCCGGGTGGTGTCGACCTCGACCAGGGGAGCGTCGGCCGGCCGGGTGACCGGGTGGCGTTCGACGTGGAGAACGTCGGGTTCGTCCCGGTCGAGATCACCGCGATCGACCTCACCGGCGAACACCCGGACGACTTCCAGATCCTCGCGCAGTCGTGTCTCGACCGCTTCCTCAACCCGGGGGCGATCTGTACGGTCGAGGTGCAGATGGTGCCGACCTCGGACGGCTACCGCAGCGCGCTCGCCGTCGTCCGCACCGCCGGGGGCTCCCACACGGCGGCCGTGCTGGGTGGATTCGCTCGCTTCGAGCCGGAGCTCGCGATCGCATCGCCGCCGGCGGGCGGGTATCGGGCCGGCGGGCCCGTCGGCGTCGGCGGTGACGGGTTCCCGCCCGGTGCCGAGGTCGTGATCAGCTTCGGCGACGGGACGGGCATCCTCGCCACCACGACGGCGGACGACGCCGGCGAGATCCGGGTCCGCGTCGACCTGCCCGGCCGGGCCCGGCCGGGTGAGCGTCGGCTGGTCGCATCCGCCGACAACGACGCCGGTGCGTCCGCTCCGATCGTGATCGAGGCGTCGCGACGCCCGCCGCGCAACCGCGTGCCGGGATTCGGTCTCGGCTGACCGGGCGGCTCGGCGGTCAGCTCCCGCCGACCGGGTACAGCATGCCGGTGATCAGCACGGCGATCTCGCAACCCGTGCCGGTCGGGGAGCCGACGACCTCGCAGCTCGTCGAGAGCACGATCGATTCCCCTGGTTCGAACGGCAGCGGCGTGACCCTCGGCTGGAACTCGTTCGGCGAGGCGATCGCGCCGAGATCCCAGATGTAGAGCACGTCGCTGCCGCGGCGCAGCTCGGCTTGGCCGAGATCGCCGTTGGGGTTCTGGAGGACGAGATCGGTGAGCTCGAAGCGTCGATCCGGTGGCAGGTCGAGCGCCTCGCTGCGGACGCTGTCGACGCTGACGTTCACCGCGAGGCGGAAGGCTGCCGGCTCACCGTCGGCACCCGTGTCGGGTCGGGGCGTGATGACGGTCGCA
>CBFCWS010000168.1:0-7328 GCA_965601765.1 uncultured Ilumatobacter sp.
ACGTCCCCGATGCAGGACGCGACGAGAACGGAGCGAGCCAGAAGCTCCGACCTCGCACGAGCCGCCGCTCGCCGGCAACGCTTCGAGATCGACGAGTACGTCGAAGCTGCAGACCGCGCCGCTCGACAACGACATCGAAGTCTCCGTGCGCCACGCCGCTCGGGTGCGGCACACGCTCGCTCGGCCACCCGCTCCGGATCGCCGATCGCCCGCAGGCCGGTTGGTCCGCAGCGCTAGCCACGAAGTACGTCGGTCGAGCAACGGATGGTTGGCGCGCTCGCCAGTCGTTGGTCGGCCGTGACCAGCGTGCACTCGAGGGCTTCAGCGAGAGCGACGTAGCAGGCGTCATACGCAGTGACGCTCGCTCGGAGTTCGAACGCCCGCGGCATCAGTGGCCCCGTCGGAAACCGGCTGATCGGCAGTGTGAGCAGGTCGGCGATGGCATCGTGAAACCGGTCGTCGGTGAGATCTCCGTTCAGCCATCGCCGACGGAGCACCGACACCGTCTCGACGTCGACGAGGTCCGGTGCCGATGCAGAGCCAGCGGTCTGCAACCGGTCACGTGCGAGGGCGCCGGCCGCCTCGTCGTCGCCGACCACGTTCGCGAGGACCGACGCATCGATGACGATCACCGTCGCGCACGCTCGTCGTGGAGATCGTCGACAGCGGTCTCGAGGCCGACCCGGCCGCCCGTGTGCTCGGCGATTCGTTCCATCACCTCGACGAGCGTCGGTTCTCGGGCGACGCGTGAGAGTTCGCTGGTGAGGTACTGCTGGAGTGACTGGCCCGCCGCCTCGGCGCGACGTTGCAGGCCGGCGTGAACGTCTGCCGGGAGATCTCGAATCAACACGTTCGGCATGCTTGCATTTTGCTTGCATACGGTTCGAACCGCAACCGCACGCATATCGGCAGCCTTGGTCGACGACCCGGGGTCCGCCCAGTGCGGCACTGGTGTGCTCGGGGGACTGCGCTGGAACGCGCGCCTGCGAACCGCCGAGTTGCATGCCGACCTCGCATGTTTCTGGAGTCGAGCTGCTCCTGAACACGCCGAGAGCACGCTCCTTCTTGGCGAAGCCGCCGGAGTCCGCTGAGTGGTGGGTGACCGACCACCACTTCGTCGAGGTGGCCGGCGCCCTCCGTCACGCCACGGTGTCTCACGACGACCTGGCGGGCTGTGTCACCCGATTCCTGCCGGCGATCGTCCGTAGGAGGTGCAGGCCGCATGCGGCGCTGTGAAGGGCGTGGCCGACGGTCGGCCACGAAGACGAGAGGGGACACCCAACATGCGAAACCGAACCACCACCACCACCATCATCCGTCGGGGTCTGGTCGGGATGCTCGTCGTCGGCGCCGCAGGCGTCGCCGGTGCCGGCACGGCGCGAGCGGACCACGTCCACTCGATGCAGGTCGGTAACGGCGCGTGCGTGCTGTTGGCCCACGACGGCGGCGAGGGCGAGGTCGACCTGCCGTTCGCCACCGCCGGGCAGATCGAGGCGAACCGAGCCCACCCGCTGCACCTGCTCGTCCACCTCGGGCGGGCGGGCGAGAACTTCGCGATCGGCGTGTACGGCACCGCGTCCGATCCGTGCCTCGAGAGCGGCAACTACGTGAACGGCTAACGTTCCCGCAGACGATGGGGGGGCGCGATGAGCGACCGCGACGAGGCGGCGGCGGACGGGCACGTCGTCCGTCGCGGCCGCTGCCCGGGTAGCACACCGGACCTCGATGCGCGGACGCGACGGTGCGGGTCGACGCAGCGTGCCGTCGCCGGACGTGGCGCTCCGCCGTGTCACCCGATCGGACTCGGAGTTCGTCTGTAGGAGCAACGATCGAACGGAAGGCAGGCTGCCATGGACTGGTGGATCCTCGAACTCATCTACGTGGCCGTGGTGGTCGCCGCCCTGGCGATCATGGGCCCGCTCATCAAGCGGTTCGGCAAGGCGTACGCGGCCGACGTGTTCCGGGCCAACGCTCGCACGGGCAAGAGCTATCTCGTCCTGATGGACATCGCGTACTACCTGATCTTCGGCGCCTACGTCCTCTTCACGATCAAGTGGGAACCGGACACCGAGTGGGGGGAGACGGTGAACGCCGCCCAACTCCAGGCTTCCGTGGTTCGGCTCGGCGGGATGCTGCTCCTCATGGGGCTGCTCCACGGTCTCAACGTGCTGAGCCTCCCGCTGATCGGACGGGTGTTCACGCTGAACCGGCAACTCGACGACGACGTGCAGAACAGCGCGTGGGGGGATCGAGGCAACGGGCGCCGTGATCGCGGGGACCCGACCGACGGGACGGTCGTCGGTGGGGGCGACGCGGTCACGAACGACCGTCCGAGCTCCGCCTGGCAGCAGCCACACGGGTGACCGTCGGTCGTCGCTCGTGGACGTCGAACACGTGCTGGCGGTCGGTCCGCGGGCCGGCGTGTTCGACACCACGGCATTCGTCGCAGACCTCTTCGCGAGCGAAGCACGATCGCTCGTGCGGCTGGCGTCGATCTTCTGCGACGACCGCGAGTCGGCCGAAGACCTCGTCCAGGAGGCGTTCATCCGTCTCCACCGCTCCGCGCACCGCATCGCCGACCCCGAGCGGGCCCCGGCGTTCCTGAGGTCGATCGTGATCAACCTGGCTCGGGACACGAACCGGCGCGGGCTGATGTCGCTCCGGCACCGGCCGTCGATGGTGCGACCGTCGTCGACCGAACATGTGGAGGCCGACGCGATCGATGCCGCCGACCGCGAGATGCTCGATGCGCTGCGGACCCTTCCCGATCGCCAGCGGTCGTGTCTCGTGCTGCGGTTCTACCTCGAGATGAGCGAGTCGGAGATCGCCGACGCGCTCGGGATCTCGAAGAACTCGGTCAAGACCCACTGCCGTCGTGGTCTCGCGGCGCTCGAGGCCAGGATCTCCGCGCCGAGCGGGGGGACGCGATGAACGTCGAACAGCGCCTCCACAGCGCGCTCCGGAGCGTGGAGCGGGTGGAGCCGAGCGCCGACCTGTGGTCGCGGGTCGTGCACTCGATCGACGAGAACCGTGCGCACCGGCGTCGGGTGACCATGTCGGTCATGGCGACCCTGCTCGTGCTGGCCGGGCTCGTCGCAGCGGGCGCGGCGTCGCTGCGCTCGGGTCGGTTCGGGTACTACGTGAACCGACCGGTGATGGAAGCACTCGAGTTGATCGGGTTGGTCGTGATCGTCATCGTGCTCGGCCCGGCGATCCGCCGATTCGGACGCAACTTCGCCCAGGACCTGTTCCCTCGCGAACAGCCCCTCGCGACCATGTTGCTCAGGTTGCTCGACGTCGCCTACTACCTCGTGTTCGCCGCCTACGTCCTGATGACCACACAGTTCGAGTTCCGGCTCGGAGTCATCGGGATGCCCGCTTCACGCGACGTCGCCCAACAGCTTCGGGAGGCGGCCGTCCGGTTCGGAGGGCTCCTCCTCCTGATGGGTGCTCTGCACGCGATGACACTCGTCGCGCTTCCCTTCGTCGCCCTGGTGCACAACTCGACGCTTCGACGGCGTCCACTTCCGAGATGGCTCCAGATCGCCGGCACCGTGCTCATCGCCTGGCTCGGACTCCAGATCGTCGGCGGCCTGCTCGGACTGCTCGTCATCGGGCTCCAATGACCTTCGACGGCACCATCTGGCAGTAAGATTGACGATCTGATCTTACCGCAGTACGGTGCAGGCGATGCACCGCGCTCCGCCGGCTCCGTCGGGCTTCGACCGGGCTCCTCGCACGTTGCTCGCCCGACCGCTGCGCACGGCGGTCGACGTCTCCGACGAGCGGTTCGTCCGCAACCGCGACGACATGCTCGAACAGATCGCGGTGATCGACGAACTGCTCGACGAGGTCGAGGCCGGTGGGGGCCCGGAGGCCATCGAGCGGATGCGGTCGCGCGGCAAGATGCCGATCCGCGAACGCGTGGCGAACGTGCTCGACCCCGACACGCCGTTCCTGGAGATCAGCTCGCTCGCAGCGTTCGAGAGCAGGTACACGATCGGCGGCGGGTTCCTGCTGGGGATCGGGGTCATCGCCGGGCGCGAGTGCGTGATCCTCGGCAACGACCCGTCGGTGCTCGGTGGCGCGATGACGCCCCACATGATCAAGAAGTGGATGCGGGGGCTCGAGATCGCCCGCGAGAACCGCATGCCCTACGTGAGCTTCGTCGAGTCGGCGGGTGCGGATCTGCGCGTGGGCGGGGCACCCGGCCAGCGGTCGGCCGACACCTCGCACTTCGCCGAGACGGGTCGCTTCTTCTACGAGATGATCGAGCTGTCCAAGCTGCGCATCCCGACGGTGTGCGTCGTGTTCGGGTCGTCGACGGCGGGCGGCGCGTACCAGCCCGGGATGAGCGACTACAACATCTTCGTCTCCGAGCAGACCAAGGTGTTCCTCGCCGGGCCGCCGCTCGTGAAGATGGCAACCGGTGAGGAGAGCGACGACGAGACGCTCGGCGGCGCGCGGATGCACGCCGAGCGGTCCGGGCTGGCGGAGTACCTCGCCACCGACGAGATGGACGCGCTGCGGCTGTGCCGCGAAGTCGTGTCGCACCTCGACATGCCCAAGCCGGGCCCGGCTCCGACGTACACACCCGATCCGCCGGTGCTCGACCCCGACGAGCTGCTCGGCCTGGTGTCTCGCGACCTCCGCCAGCCCGTCGACGTGCGCGAGGTGATCGGGCGCGTGGCGGACGGGAGCCGGTTCGAGGAGTTCAAGCCGCGCTACGGCACCTCGATGGTGTGTGGATGGGCCACCATCCACGGGTACCCCGTCGGCGTCCTCGGCAACAACGGGGTGATCTACCCCGAGTCCGCGGAGAAGGCGGCGCACTTCATCCAGCTCTGCAACCAGATCGACCAGCCGCTGTGGTTCATCCAGAACATCACCGGTTTCATGGTCGGGCGCGACTTCGAGGCTGCGGGCATGGTGAAGAAGGGCTCCCAGATGATCAATGCGCTCTCCAACTCGACGGTGCCCCACCTCACCACGATCATCGGCGCCTCGTACGGGGCGGGCACCTACGGGATGTCGGGTCGCGCGTTCGGCAACCGCTTCACGTTCCTGTGGCCGACCGCCAAGATCGCCGTGATGGGCCCGAAGCAGATCGCCGGCGTGATGTCGATCGTGCGGCGGGCGCGGGCCGCCCGCAAGGGCATCCCCTTCGACGAGGACGAAGACGCGCGCATGGTCCGCCAGGCCGAGGAGACCCAGGAAGCCGGTTCCCGTGCACTCGTGGCGACGGGCGCCGTGAGCGACGACGGCATCATCGACCCGCGCGACACGCGCACGGTCCTCGGCATGTGCCTGTCGTTCGTCCGCAATGCGTCCGTCTCGGGCGCCGAGGGCTACGGGGTGTTCCGGCTGTGAGCAGCCCGGTCGTCGCGACGCCGTTCACGCGCCTGCTCGTCGCGAATCGCGGCGAGGTCGCCCGGCGGATCATCCGCACCGCGACCGACATGGGCATCGCCACCGTGGCGGTCTTCGTCGACGCGGACGCCGACGCGCCGTTCGTCCGGGAGGCCGACGAGGCGGTCCGCCTCCCCGGCAGCTATCTCGACGTCGATGCGATGCTCACGGCCGCCCGCCGCACCGGGGCGCGGGCGGTGCACCCCGGCTACGGCTTCCTGTCGGAGAACGCCGGCTTCGCCCGAGCCGTCGCCGACGCCGGACTCGTCTGGGTCGGGCCGTCGCCGGAAGCGATCGCGTCGATGGGTGACAAGCTCGCCGCCAAGCGCGCCGCGGACGAGGCGGGTGTGCCCACGCTGCCGTCCTCGGACGACCCGACCGCCGACGGCGTGGTGGGGTATCCGCTGCTCGTGAAGGCCTCGGCCGGCGGCGGCGGCAAGGGCATGCGCATCGTCACGGCGCCCGACCGGCTCGCCCATTCGGTCGCCGCCGCCCGGCGCGAAGCGCTCGGCGGGTTCGGCGACGACACCGTCTTCCTCGAGCGGTACGTCCAGCGGGCCCGTCATGTCGAGATCCAGCTGCTCGGCGACCGCCACGGCAACCTGGTCCACCTCGGCGAGCGGGAGTGTTCGATCCAGCGCCGCCACCAGAAGATCGTCGAGGAGTCGCCGTCGCCCGTCGTCGACACCGCGCTCCGCGACGCGATGGGTGCCGCCGCCGTCGCGCTCGGGCGCTCGATCGGCTACCACTCGGCCGGCACCGTCGAGTTCCTCGTCGACGACGACAGCCGCGAGTTCTTCTTCCTCGAGGTCAACACCCGGCTGCAGGTCGAGCACCCCGTCACCGAGGAGGTCACCGGGATCGATCTCGTGCGCGAACAGCTCCGGATCGCGATGGGCGAGCGGCTCGGCTACGACCAGTCCGACGTCACCTTCGCCGGCCACGCGATCGAGGTCCGGCTCTACGCCGAGGACCCCGCGTCGGGGTTCCTGCCGGCCACGGGGACGGTGCGCGCCTGGGCGCCGTCGGCGACGCCGTCGGTTCGGTGGGAGAGCGGTGTGGAGCCCGGCTCGGTCGTCGGCACCGACTTCGATCCGATGCTCGCCAAGGTGATCGCGACCGGGCCCACCCGCTCCGAGGCGGCGTCGACCCTTGCGCTCGCACTCGAGCGGATGCATCTCGGCGGCGTCACGACCAACCGCGACTTCCTCGCCGCCACGTTGCGCGAGCCGGCATTCCTCGCCGGTGACACCACCACCGACTTCATCGAGCGGACCGGCGTCGCGGTCGACGCGCTCGACGACATCTCGATCGACCTCGCGGCCGTGGCGGCGGCGATGTGGCTGCAGGCGCGCAACCGTGCCACCGACCCGGCCCTCGGCGGGTTCCCGGGCGGCTGGCGGAACTCGCGCCTGCCCCCCGAGCGCGTCGAGCTCGCGCCGGTCGGTGCCGATCGGCCGGTCGTCGTCGAGTACCGCTCGCGCCGCGATGGCACGTTCGAGCTCGTCGACGGGCGGGTCGTCGAGGTGCACGGATCCTCGCGGGGCCACGTCGACGTCGAGGTCGACGGCAGGCGTCGCTCCGTCAGAATCACCGCCCACCGGCATCCCCACGGCGAGACGCTCTTCGTCGACGGGTTGCGCACGACGGTCACCTTCGAGGTCGTCCCCAGGTTCCGGTTGCCCGATGCCGCCGGGCCGATCGGCGGGCTGACCGCCCCGATGCCGGGCTCGGTCGTCGACGTTCTCGTCGTCGCCGGCGAGACCGTGGTCGCCGGTCAGACGCTCGTGGTGCTCGAGGCGATGAAGATGGAACACCACATCAGCGCGCCGTCCGACGGGGTCGTCGGCGAGCTGCTGGTCGTGGTCGGGCAGCAGGTCGACAACGGCACGACCCTGCTGGTGCTCGATGTCGCCGAC
>CBFCWS010000169.1:0-7308 GCA_965601765.1 uncultured Ilumatobacter sp.
CAGTACGCCGAGGGACCGGTCCTCGATGCGTGGGAACGGGTCATCGACGAGGCGCTGCGATGACGACCGAGCTCACCGTGTGCATCCCGGCGTACGACGCCGAACGGTACATCGAACGCGCGATTCGTTCGATCCACACCGACGAGGTCAGCGGCGCGATCGAGATCCTCGTCTGCGACGACGGATCGACCGACAACACGTGGTCGGTGCTGCAGCGGCTCGCCGCCGAGCGCCAGGAGATCCGCCTGCTCCGACACGAAGAGAACCTCGGCCGGCCGCGGACCCGCAACGAGTTGCTCGCCGAGGCGCGCGGCCGCCTCGTCACCTGGCTCGACGCCGACGACGAGAAGTACCCAGGCATGCTGCGCGCGCAGATCGAGCACCTCCGACGGGTCGAGTCCGAACAGGGTGCACGGGGGTTGGAGGGATTGCTCGTCTACACCAACTACCACTGGTTGGGCGAAGGATGGAAGCGACCGATGCTGGTCGCACCACCGGAGCCCGATGACCCGATGCGATCCTTGCTCGACACCAGCTTCGGTGGTTACCTGTGGCTGATGATGGGCCTGCGGTCCACCTTCGTCGCAGCAGGTCCGTTCGACGAGCGATTGCCGCGGCTCCAGGACCTCGGGTTCTTCATCCGCTTCGCCGAGATCGGTGGCCGCTTCGAGCGCGTCGGGACCGACGAACCGCTGTGCGTCTACCACAAGGACGACACCGCTCGCGGGACGATGGACGTGTGGCGGTCGTGGAACCGGATCTGGCACCGGTACCGGCACCACTACACCTCGTACGGCATGGGCCACGCGCGGCTCTGGCGGCGCGAGCATTACAAGGTCGCACGTCGCTACGCCCGCCACAACGGCGACCGCGCGGCCTTCGCGTGGATCGCTGGGCTGGAGGTGTGGTTCCTCCTTCGCGGTCGGTTCAGGAGGTTGTTCTTCGAGGCGTAGTGGCCTGGTCCGTCGTCGACGGCTGTGAGCGTGCTCGTGACGGCTGCACGCGTGGCGCCTCGTTGGGCATCTTCGGGTAGACGGGCGGCCACGGGGCATCCGGGACGCCGTCGGCGATCGATGCCGCGAAGCGTTCGACGAACGGGCCGATGTCCTGTGGTGCGTGGTCCATGTCTGCCCACGGGTCGCCGTGCTCGGCCAACCGGGCGGGCACGGTCCGGAGCGTCAGATCGTCGGGGACGATCGACCCGAGCTCGTCCCAGCCGATCGGCGTCGACACCTGGGCGCCGACCCGCGCCCGGACGCCCCAGGCCCCGAACACGTTCTTGTGCGGCGCGTTCTGGTTGAAGTCGACGAACACCTTGCCCTCGCGCAGCTCCTTCCACCACTGGTCGGTGAACACGTCCGGGTACTCGGCGGCGAGATCGCGGGCGATGATCACCGACGCTCCTCGGACCGCGAAGCTGTCGAAGCCGTCGGCGACGCGGACGTAGACGTGGATCCCCTTGCTCCCCGTCGTCTTCACGTACGAGCGGATGTCGTGCTCGGCGAGGTACAGGCGGACGAGCAGCGCCGCTCCGCGCACGTGCTCGAACGTCTGCCCGGGGGAGGGGTCGAGGTCGATCCGCAGCTCGTCGGACCACTGCGGCCGGTCGACGCGGTACTGCCACACGTGCAGGCCGAGCACACCGAGGTTGGCCGCCCAGAGCACGTGTGCGATGTCGGCGATCACGAGCGCCCGCGAGGGCGTGCCGTTGATGGTCTCGACGGTGGTCGTCTGCAGCCACTCCGGCGACGAGGACGGGATGCGCTTCTGGAAGAACGAGCTCTGCCCGACGCCGTTCGGGTACCGCTCGAGCAGCACGGGACGGCCGTGGATCCAGCGGATCAGCGGCTCGGCGACCGACAGGTAGTACCGGGCGAGGTCGAGCTTGGTGGCGCCGAGCTTCGGGAACAGCACCTTGTTCGGGCTGCTGATCGTGACCGTGTGGCCGGCTGCGTCGAGCTCGACCGGGTCACCGTGCTCGGCGGCGGCCATCACCGGATCGTAGCTGTAGCGTCGTCGCCCGTGCCCGGTGCCGATGCGCTCTCGCCTGCAGCGGGACGTGCCGCGCGCGACCGGCAGGCCCTGGTCGCCGTGGCCGTGCAGTTCTTCGTCAACGGCATGCTGTACTCCTCGATCATCGCCCGTGCGCCCGAGGTCCGCGACCAGATCGGCGTGACCGTCGACGAGTTCGGTCTGCTCCTCGCTACGGCCGGTGTCTCCGCCCTCGTCGGCAGCCTGCTCGCCGGCAGGATCGTCGAGCGGTGGGCGACCCGCGGGATCCTGACCGTCGGCGGGGCGGTCGCAGCGACGGCGCTGGTCGTCATCGGCTCGGCGTCGTCGCCGATGGTGTTCGTGATCGCGCTGTCGGTGGTGTCGTTCGCCGACGTCCTCATCGACATCTCGATGAACCTGCAGGGGTCCTGGCTGAGCGGACGGCGATCGGTGCCGGTGATGAACCGCCTGCACGGCCTCTGGAGCCTCGGCTCGATGAGCGGTGGCCTGCTCGCGGTCGGCGTCGCGGCGGCGGGCGTCGGTCTCGCGCCCCACCTCGCCGGCGTCGGGGCACTGATCCTGCTGGGTGTCGCCGTCATCGCGCCCCGCCTCCTCGCGGCGGACGAGGACGCCGACCGACCGGCGGCGGCGACGCCGCCCGACCGGGCCGCGGCGGCGTGGGTCCTCGCACTGGTCGTGCTCGGAGGGATCTTCGCCCTCGTGCTGGAACAGACGGCGAGCGACTGGGCGGCGTTCCGGTTGAGCGACGACTTCGGCGCCTCGGCGGCGGTCGCGAGCCTCGCCTTCGTGGCGTTCTCGTTCGGCATGGTCTGCTCGCGCCTCGGCGGCGACTTCGCCGAGGCCCGTCTCGGTCGCGACCGCCTCGGCCGGCTCACGCTGGTGCTCGCGACGGCCGGTCTCGTCGTCGTGTCGTTCGCCGACCAGCAGGCGGTCGTGATCGCGGCCTACGTCGCCGTCGGGGCCGGTGTCGCGACGTTCCTCCCGCGCCTCTACGACGAGGCGGCCAAGCTCCCCGGACGGCGTGGTGCCGGGCTCGGTGCGATGACCGCCGGCATGCGGATCGCCGGGTTCTCGGCTCCCGCCCTCGTCGGCCTGCTCGCGGGCACCGACCTCTCGGTCGGCCAGGCGGTCGCGATCGTGACGCTGCCGGCCGCCGTGGGCTACGCAGTGGTCACCGAGATCACCCGCCGGATGTCCCGACCCCAGCAGTGAACCGCCGTCTCGGGCTCGTCGTCAGTGGGCGTGGAGGTCGGCGTTGAGCTCGCCCCACGACCTGGTGCGCGGCCGGGCGATCACCTGGCCGGTCTGGCCGTCGCGGATGAACATCACCCCGCTGATGCCGGAGAGCTCCCGCGCCTTGACGACGCCGTCCGGCGTCGCCACCGGCGTCGCTGCGGTCACGTAGAGCCCGGCCTCGACCACGCAGTCGTCGCCGAGGCTGATGCCCAACCCGGAGTTGGCGCCGAGCAGGCAGCGCTCGCCGACCGAGATCGTCTCCGTGCCGCCGCCCGACAGCGTCCCCATGATCGACGCACCGCCACCGACGTCGGTGCCGTCGCCGACGACGACGCCCGCCGAGATGCGGCCCTCGATCATCGACGTGCCGAGCGTCCCGGCGTTGAAGTTGCAGAACCCCTCGTGCATCACGACGGTGCCCTCGGCGAGGTGCGCACCGAGGCGAACCCGCGACGCGTCCGCGATGCGGACGCCCGACGGGACGACGTAGTCGACCATGCGCGGGAACTTGTCGACACCGTGCACGTGCAGCAGCGTCCCCGACCGGCGCGCACGGAGGCGGACCTCGTCGAGGTCGCCGACGGCGACCGCGCCGAGGTTGGTCCAGACGACGTTGGTGAGCGCGCCGAAGATCCCGTCCATGTTGATCGAGTGCGGTGTGGCGAGCCGCCCGGACAGCAGGTGGAGCCGGAGGTAGCCGTCGGACACCGACCCTGGCGCGGCATCCATGTCGACCGTGATGCGGACCGGTCGGATCGTCACGCCGCGCAGCTCGTCGGTCGTGTCGCGCAGGCCCAGCTCGGCGTCGATGTCCGGATGGGCGGCGTGCATCGCGTCGTCGCCGTACTCGCCCCACCCGAACCACCGGTACCAGGTGTCGAGGACGGTCCCGTCGCCGCCGACCGTGGCCAGCCCGGCCCCCCATGCCGTTCGAGTCGTCGAGTCGGTCGTCATGAGGTCTCTCCTTCGGAGCGGGGGTCGCCGTCGGTGGCTTCGACGGGGTCGGCGTCGGACGGAGACGCCGTCGCGCCCGACGTCGATTCCGGGCGCAGGGTGGGGAAGAGGATCACTTCCTTGATCGAGTCGACCTGGGCGAGCAGCATCGCGACGCGGTCCATCCCGATGCCGAGGCCGCCGGTCGGCGGCATGCCGTACTCGAGCGCGCGGAGGTAGTCCTCGTCGACCGTGCCGCGCTCGGCGTCGCCGGCGTCCTTGGCGGCCTGCTCGGCCCGGAAGCGAGCCCGCTGCTCGACCGGGTCGTTGAGCTCGGAGTAGCCGTTGGCCAGCTCGCGCGAGTCGACGAACAGCTCGAACCGTTCCGTGACGTGCGGGTCGTGGCGATCGACCCGGGCGAGCGGCGAGATCTCGACCGGGTGCCCGGTCACGAACGTGGGACGGACGATGTCGGCCTCGCAGACCGCCTCGAAGATCGCCTCGACCACCCGGCCCGTGCCCCAACCCGGCTCGTAGCTCGCGCCGTGCGAGTCGGCGATCGATCGCATCTCGTCGAGGGGTCGCGACGGATGCACCTCGCGCCCGACCTTGGCCGAGACGGCCTCGCTCATCCCGAGCCGCGGCCACGGCTGTGCCAGGTCGACCTGCTCCCCGCGGATCTCGACGACCGTCGTCCCGAGCGCGTCGCGGGCGGCCTGGACGATGAGCCGTTCGGTGATCTCCATCATGTCGGTCCAGTCCGCGAAAGCCTGGTAGAGCTCCATCATCGTGAACTCGGGGTTGTGGCGCGTCGAGATGCCCTCGTTGCGGAAGATCCTCCCGATCTCGAACACCCGCTCCATGCCGCCGACGATCAGCCGCTTGAGATGGAGCTCGAGCGCGATCCGCAGGAACAGCCCCATGTCCAGCGTGTTGTGGTGGGTCACGAACGGGCGGGCGTGGGCACCCCCCGCCTCGACGTGCAGGACCGGTGTCTCGACCTCGATGAAGCCGTCGCTCTGGAGCGTCCTGCGGAAGCTCGCGATCGCCTCGTGCCGGATCCGGAAGAGCCGCCGCGCCTCGTCGTTGACGATCAGGTCGGCGTAGCGCTGGCGGAAGCGCGTGTCGGTGTCGGTCAGCCCGTGCCACTTGTCGGGCAGGGGGCGGATCGCCTTGGCGAGCAGGTCGGCGCGGGCGACCTTGACCGACAGCTCGCCCTTGCGCGTCGTCATCACCGTGCCCTCGACACCGACCCAGTCACCGAGGTCGAGCTCCTTGACGGCGGCGAACCCGTCGTCACCGATGACCGCCTTCGACACGAAGAGCTGGATCTCGTCGTCGCGGTCGCGCACCGTCGCGAAGACGAGCTTGCCGGTGTCCCGCTTCAGCATCACCCGTCCGGCGAGGGCGACCTCGTGATCGGTCTCGGTGCCGGGCTCCAGATCACCCCACTCGGCACGCACCTCGGCCAGCGTGTGCGTCCGATCGAAGCGGTACGGGTAGGGGTCGGTCCCCGCCGCCCGCAGCTC
The DNA here is from genome assembly GCA_965601765.1 of uncultured Ilumatobacter sp. GTDB lineage: Bacteria > Actinomycetota > Acidimicrobiia > Acidimicrobiales > Ilumatobacteraceae > Ilumatobacter. Next base: position 5,712 of record CBFCWS010000169.1, read on the forward strand.
GTCGACCCGTCCCGACCGCCGTGCCCGTTCGGCGGCGAGGCCGCTGCCGACCGGTGCGGCGGCGTCGTCAGCCGGGCGGTCGGCGGGAGGGGACTGCGGCTGGTCGCTCACGAGTGCCTGACGCTACCCGGGACCCGGCGCGGAGGGCGTGGCGGCGTCGTGGTGGTTCGGAGGCGGTGGTCCATCCCGCGTTGGTTACGATCCCTCGGCGTGAGCCTTCGATTCGTCATCCTCGGCGGTGGTCCGGCCGGCCATCAGGCCGCGACCTACGCGGCCCGGCTCGGCGCACGGGTCACCGTCGTCGAGCGTGACGTGGTCGGGGGCGCGGCCAACCTGTGGGACTGCATCCCGTCCAAGACGATGATCGCGACCGGCGATGCGATGAGCTTCTCGAAACGGTCCGAGGGGATGGGGCTCGCCCAGGGTCATGCCGAGATCGACACCGAGAGGCTGACGGCTCGCGTCGAGGGGATCCAGGCCGATCTGAACCACGACGTCGTGCAGCTGCTGCAGAGTCAGGGTGTGCGCATGATCGACGGCGCGGGCCGCTTCACCGGCCCCAACTCGATCGAGGTGACCGGTCCCGAGGGGACCGAGGTGATCGACTTCGACACCGCGCTGATCGCGACCGGGTCGCGGCCGCGCATCCCCGGTTGGTGCGAGCCCGACGGCGACCGCATCCTGACCACCCGCGACTGCTACCCGCCGAAGGTCTTCCCCGAGTCGATCACGGTGATCGGGTCGGGCGTGACCGGGGTCGAGTTCGTGCACATGTTCTCCTCGTTCGGCGCCGAGGTCACCCTGGTCGTCAGCCGACAGCACGTGCTGCCGGGCAAGGATCCCGAGGTCGCCGGCGTGCTCGAGGACGACTTCCTGGAGCGCGGCGTCAAGCTGCTCAAGGGTGCCCGTGCGATCGCGATCGATCGCAACGACGACGGCGATGGGGTGATCGTCCGTTGCGACGACGGCCGGACGGTCAGGTCGACGCACGCGGTGCTGGCGATCGGATCGGTGCCCAACACCGATCAGCTCGATCTCGATGCGGCGGGCGTGATCTCCGACGACGGCGGGTACATCCCGATCAACCACCACGGCGTCACCAACCAGCGCCACATCTACGCGGCCGGCGACGTGTCGGGCAAGCTCCCGCTCGCCTCGGTCGCGTCGATGCAGGGTCGCAAGGTCGCCGAGCACGCGATGGGGCTGCACACGATCTCCCACCGCCACCTCGACTACGACAAGGCGGCCTCGGCGATCTTCACCGAGCCCGAGATCGCCGACGTCGGCCTCGCCGAGGCCGAGGCGTTCGCGAGCGGCCGCAAGATCAGGGTCACCAAGGTGCCGTTCTCGACGACCGCCAAGGCGCTCATCAACAACGACCCGCGCGGCTTCGTGAAGATCATCTCCGACCCGGCGACCGGTGTGGTGCTCGGCGGATCGATCGTCGGTCGGCACGCGGCCGAGTTGATCAGCGTGATCGCGCTCGCGGTCACCGCCAACCTGACGGTCAGCGACATCTACGAGTCGCTGCTCGTCCACCCCGCCCTCAGCGAAGCCCTCGCCGAAGCCGCCGAGTAGTCGCGAGTGGTGCCAGGCA
>CBFCWS010000170.1:0-7293 GCA_965601765.1 uncultured Ilumatobacter sp.
GTGGCGAGCCGGTCGAGCACCTCCGGGAGCCGGGCGAGGATCTCGGCCTTCGCCGATCGGGCCGCGGCTCGGAGCCGCTCGACGTCGGCGATCTGGGCATAGGCACCGGCCTTGCGCTCCGCCAGGGTGCTCGTCGCCTTCTTGATGCTCGTGCGCAGACGGGTGTCGGTGACCGCGTGGGCGGTGCGCTCCCGGATCGTGCTGTGCTCGAGTTGCTCGGTACCGCTCACGACGAGGCTCCTTCGGAGGTGACGACTTCGGCGAGGTGCTCGAACCGGAGGCCGAGCCCCCGGCGCTCGCTGCGACCCTGCATGTGCATCATGCACGACACGTCGCAGGCGACGACCCGCTCGGCGCCGGTGTCGACGATCGCATCGAGGACCTCGTCGGCCATCGCCGTCGACACCTCCGGCATCTTCACCGAGAACATGCCGCCGAAGCCGCAGCAACGGCCCTGCGCAGCCGACGTACGAACGTCGCCGGCGCACTCGGCGAGGAGGCGCTCGGGTTCCTCGACGATGCCCAGCTCGCGACTCATGTGACACGAGCGGTGGTAGACGGTCGCCGGCGTGTCGCGGTCGGCGGTGCCCTCGGGCGCTCCCGACGGCGGGTCGAGCGCATACAGGAACTCGGAGAACTCGACCAGACGTCCGACGACGTCGCCGACGATCAACCGCTCGGACCGCGTGCCCTCGAGCTCGAAGAGCTCGGGCCAATACACCCGCATCATCGTCGAGCAGCTGCCGGACGGCACGACGATCAGACCCTCGGTTTCGGCGAGCGCACGGAGGGTCGCACGGGCCACCTTGTGCGCCGCAGCGGCGTGTCCGGAGTTCCACGCCGGCTGGCCGCAACACGTCGAGTCCGCGGCGAGCTCGACCTCGATGCCGTGTCGTTCGAGCGCCCCGACGGTGGCGACGCCCACCTGCGGGGCGGAGACATCGACCACGCACGTCGGGAACAGCGTCACCCGGTCGGGCGGTGACGTCGCCAGATCGGCCAGCACCTCCCTCTCGCCGACCGGACGTTCGGATTCCACAGCATTCCCTCGCTTCCCCACGGCGCCAGCCGCACGCTCGCCAGCGTAGGGACGCCGCCCCGCACGGCGACAGGGGCCTAGGTCCCGCCGACCTGTTCCTTCTGTGTCACGGAGGGAGGCGGCGACGCGTGAACCGGACGGGTCAGTTGCGGGCGTTGTAGTCCGCGAGGAAGGCGTTGGCCGTGTCGGCGGCGCTCGTCAGGGTGGTCGCGACGTCGGCGCCGCCGAGGATCGCGGCGACCGCGTTCGCCGTCTCGTTGCGGATCTCGCGGTGGGGTCCGAGGAGCGGTCCGGCAGCGGCGATGTCGGTCGAGTTCGTCAGCTGGTCGTACGCGACGCGGAAGCGGGCGTCGTCGGCGAACGTCGATGCGAGCGGCTCGATGTCGAGCGCGTCGTCGCGCAGCGGGATGTAGCCCGTGGCGACCGCCCACTCCGCCTGCACCTCCGGGGTGGTGAGGTACTCGACGAAGTCCCACGCGGCGGCGGCTTCCGCATCGCCCTGCCCCTGGACCACGTACAGCGCGGCCCCGCCGACGATCGCCGACGGTTCACCGGACGGTCCCGGCAGTGGTCCGACGCCGACGTCGTCGCGGGTGATGTCCGGGAAGAGTCCGCCGCCGAGCGCGTTGAGCACCGTGGCGAGGCCGGCCGACGTGCCGATCGCCATCGCCGCCGGCTCGACGGGGTCGGCCAGCTTGAAGAACTGGTCGGTGCCGGTCGCGTTGTCGCCGACGTACACCGCGAGACCGTCGTCGACCAGCGACTGCATCTCGGCGAGCAGCGCGACCCCCTCCGGGCCGTCGAACAGCACCTCGGTGGCCGGCGCGGAGCGTCCGTTGTCGTTGTTCGCGTACGGGACGCCGAGGTTGGCGAGGAACTGCTCGAGGAACCAGCCGCCGCCCGAATCGGACCCGGACTCGAGCGCGATCCCGTAGGCGGCGGCGCCGCTGTCGACGATCACCTGGGACATCTCGCGCAGCTCGTCGAGCGACCGCGGCGGCGCGTCGGGGTCGAGACCGGCCTCCTCGAACGCGGTGCGGTCGTAGTAGAGGACCGGGTTGGAGACGTTGAACGGCATCCCCCACTGCACGCCTTCGGTGGCGTAGGCCTGGAGGACGACCGGCTGGAAGGCCGACGTGTCGAACCCGCTCGACTCGATGCACGCCCCGGCGGGGATGACCGTGTCGGAGTCGATCGCCCGGCGCAGGCCGTACTCGGGGAACATCACGAGTTCCGGCCGGCTGCCCTCGCTCGACTGGTAGTACTTGTCGATCGTGTCGAGGTAGCCACCCTGGTTCTGGAGCGTGACCACGACGGCGTCCTGACTCGCGTTGTATGCGTCGGTGACCGCCGTGATCGCATCCTCGTTGTCGACGTTGAGCCCGTGCCAGAACTCGATCTCGACCGGTTGTCCGGCATCGGCGAGTGCGTCGGTCGGGCACGGCGCCAGTGCCACGAGCGCTTCGTCCGCTGCGCCATCGGCCGGCTGGTCGGCTCCTTCGTCGGCCTCCTCGTCGGCGCCGTCGGATGCGTCGTCACTCGTCGCGCCGTCGTCGGCGGCTCCGTCCTGGGTGCCCGCCGTCGTCCCGTCGTCGCTCGCTTCGCCGTCGGTAGCCCCGTCGTCCTGGCCATCCTCCTCCGCCGGCTCGTCGGTCTCGTCGGCGGGATCGGGGTCGTTGCCGGCCGTGATCGCCGACTCACCCGAGCTGCACGCGGCGAGGCCGATCGCCACGGTCGCCACCAGCGCGACCGAGGCGCGCGACCCGTTGTTCCGTGTGGTACGAAAACGTCGTCGGATCATGATCGTCATCCTTTCACCGCGCCCGCAGTGAGACCACGCACCAGGGCGCGTTGGAAGACCAGCAGCGCGATCAGGATCGGGACCGCCGCGATCACGGTGCCGGCCATCAGCAGGTTGGGTTGGTCGATGCCGCTCTGGCGCAGGAGGCGGAGACCGCTCTGCACGGTGTTCATGTCGGCCTCGGTGGTGATGAGGTTGGGCCACAGGTACTGGTTCCACGTCGCGAGGAACGCGAACAGGGCCAGGGCCCCGAGCGTCGGCGTGACGAGCGGCACCGCGACGTGGCGGATGAACGCGAGATGGCCGGCGCCGTCGATCCGGGCCGCATCGAGCAGCTCGCGCGGCAGGCCGAGCAATGCCTGCCGCATGAGGAACGTACCGAAGGCGGTCGCGAGGAACGGGACGATGAGCCCCGGGTAGGAGTTCAGCCATCCGAGCGAGTCGACCGTGCGGCGGTTGACGACCATCGTCGCCTCGAGCGGCACGAGGAGCGTGGCGAGGAATGCGACGAAGAGCACGTTCCTGCCGGGGAAGTCGAGCATCGCGAACGCGTAGCCGGACATCAGCGAGGTGACCACCTGCGCGATGGTGACGACGATCGCCACCACGGCCGAGTTGAACAGGTATCGCCCGAGGCGACCCGACGTCCAGGCATCGGCGAAGACGTCGAGGGTGAACGCGTCGGGCACGAGCGGGTTGTCCAGCACCTGGTCACCAGGCTTCAGCGCCGCGACCACCGTGGTGTAGACGGGGAACAGCACGAGGAACGCGATGGCCGCCAGCAGCGCGTACCGCCCGGCCAGCCGCCATCCGCGTACCGGGCGTTCAGCTGCCATAGTGCACCCGCCTCGTCGTCAGGCGGAGCTGGATGACCGTGAGCACGAGCATCACCACGAAGAGCAGGACGGCGCTGGCCGCCTGCAAGCCCGCGTTGGTCGCGATGATCGAGTTCTTGCCGTAGGTCAGGTAGGTGATCGTCGTCGTCGGGTTGGTCGGCCGCGGTCCACCGTCGGTGAGCAGGTCGGGCTCGCCGTAGGCCTGGAACGCCCGCGTGGTGAGCACGATCACGACGAACAGCAGCGTCGGCCCGAGCATCGGCAGGGTGATCGACCAGAAACGTCTGGTTCCCGACGCCCCGTCGATCGCCGCCGCCTCGTGGAGCTCGTCCGGGATGCTCTGCAGCCCCGCGGTGACGAGGATGAAGGTGAACCCGAGGTTCGCCCAGACCGACGAGATGGCGATCGACCACAGAGCGGTCGACGGGTCGCTGAGCAGGCCCGGGTCCTTCACGATCGGGAACAGGTCGGCGATCCAACCGACGTTCGACAGCACGCCGACGCTCGGCTGGAGGAGGAACAGCCACATCAGGCTCGCGACGGCGACCGACGTCGCGACCGTCGAGGAGAACACCGCGCGGAAGAACCCGATGCCCGCCAGCGTCTTGTGGGCGATCACCGCCAGGCCGACGCCGAGCGCGAGACCCAGCGGCACGGTGATGAGCGCGAAGCGGAACGTCACCCCGAGGGCGTTCTGGAACTCGTTGGAGCGGAACACGTCCCAGTACTGGTCCCAGCCGTTCGACACGCATTCGGTCCCTTGCGCGTTGCAGCGCTGCTCGCCGAGGAGGACGGCCCGGCCGAGCGGGTACACGACGAACACGCCGAGCACGACGATCGACGGGGCGAGCAGCGCGAGTGCGGCGGGGAGCTGACGCCAGCGACGCCGGCTGCGCCTCGGCAGGGTTGTCTCGCCGGCCACGCTCCGACAGTAGGCGCGACCGATGCCGCGACCGCGTGCTCGACGCAGCACGGGACCCGCGGCCCGGTGCCTGTGGGGACCGGATCGTGACCGAACGACCGGAGGACGGCGCACCCGGTGGTCGGGACGGGTGCGATAGCGTCGGGCGGGTGACCGAGCCCACCCCCGACGTGCCTCGTCCCGCTCCCCCACCTCCCACCGGCGCGCTCGACGAACCCCCGTCGGTCGGCGACGGTCACGACCTCGATCTCGACGACGTCGAGCGCACGCTCGACGGTGTGGGCGCGGCGCTGGAGCGCCTCGACGACGGCAGCTACTGGACCGACGAGGTCACCGGCGAGCCGCTCCCCGACGAGCTGCTCGAGGCCGACCCGGTCGCCCGGCGCGCACCGTGAAGCGGCCTGCGTCGGTCGCCGGCATCGCGGCGCTCGTCGCCGTGGTCGGAGCCGTCGCGGCCGCGCGGCGCGAGTCGCCCGTGGCCTCGCCGGTCGCGGGCCGCTGGGACCGATCGGTGCGGGTGTGGAAGCTCTCGGCCCGTAACTCGGCCCGCTTCGCCGTCGCGAAGGTGCGGGGCGTCGGCTCCCCGGCCGACCGGCGCGCGGCGCTCGACGCCCGGTTCGCCGTTCGGACCGCCGAGGACGTCGCCGCCGAGCTCGGCGAGATGAAGGGCGTCCTCATGAAGGCCGGCCAGCTGGTGAGCTTCATCTTCGAGACCCTCCCGGACGACGCCCAGGCGGCGCTGGCGACGCTCCAGGCCGATGCCGCCCCGATGGCACCGTCGCTCGCCGCGCAGGTCGTCCGCGACGATCTCGGCGATGCACCCGAGCGGTTGTTCCTCGACTGGCAGGACATGCCCGCCGCCGCTGCGAGCATCGGCCAGGTCCATCGAGCGGTCACCCACGACGGGCGCGACGTCGCCGTCAAGGTGCAGTACCCCGGCGTCGACGCCGCGATCGAGCACGATCTCGACGCCGCCGAGGTCATGTACGGCATGTTCTCGGCGATGATGCTCAAGGGCCTCGACGTCAAGGGGCTGGTCGACGAGCTCCGCGACCGGATGATGGAGGAGCTCGACTACACCGTCGAGAGCGACAACCTCGCGGACTTCGCCGCACGGTTCGCCGGCCATCCGTGGGTCCGGGTGCCGGCGCTCGTCCCCGAGCTGAGCTCGCGCCACGTCCTGACCACCGAGTGGATCGACGGCATGGCCTTCGACGAGTTCCGGACGACCGCGTCGTACGACACCAAGCAGCGCGCCGCCGAGGTGGTGTGGCGGTTCGCGCAGCATGCGATCAACCGCGCGGGGTCGTTCAACGGCGACCCGCACCCCGGCAACTACAAGTTCCACCACGACGGCAGTGTCACGTTCCTCGACTACGGGCTCGTCAAGCGGTGGTCCCCGGGCGAGTGGGAGCTGCTGTCGCCGAGCATCGACGCGATCATCATCGACCGCAGCCCGCCCCGGCTGATCGACGCGATGGAGTCGAGCGGTTTCCTCCGACCCGGTCACGGCCTCGACCCGGAGCTCGTCTACGACTACGTCTCGAGCCCGTACCGCCCGTACCTCACCGACGAGTTCACCTTCACGCGGGCGTGGATGAGCGAGACACTGCAGCGCATCTTCGACGTCAACGGTCCACACCAGCGGGTGATCGAGCAGCTCAACCTGCCGCCGAGCTTCGTCATCCTCGACCGCGTGGTCTGGGGCATCAGCGCGATCATGGGCAAGCTCGAAGCGACCGGACCGTTCCGCGCCATGTTGCTCGAGTACGTGGCCGGCGGACCGCCGGCAACCGACCTCGGCGTCGCCGAGGCGGCATGGCTCGCAGGGTCCCGCTCGTGAACCCGTCCGGCGCCGACTCGCCCGGCGCCGACTCGCCCGGCGCCGACTCGCCCGGCGCCGATTCGCCCGGCGCCGAACCGCTCGGCATCGTCGAGCTCGTCACGGCCGCGACCCACCTCGAGGCGACGTTCGGCCGTCTCGCCCGACGACTGGGGGCGTGGGCGACCGGCGACGACGACGTCCCCGACGACCTGCGCCGACTGTTCGCGACGATGTCGCACCGCCATGCCTGGCACGCCGAGCTGTGGCGGAACCGCATCCCCGCGATCCCGGTCGACGCCGCGCCGGGCGACACGGTCGACGTACCGGTCGACCCTGACCTCGACCGGTACCGAAGCGTCGTGGTGGATCTGGAGCGCAGGATCGCAGCGCTCGCCGAGCGCGCCGATCCGGACCTCGACCCCGCCACGGGATGGGCCGCCCACCTGACGCTCGCCACCCCGGATCTGTCGCCCGGAGACCACTGACCGGTCGAGGCCGTCGGGCCCGGCGCCGGTGCACGCCGGCAGGAGGTCCGCCGAGTCGATGATCGGGGCGCCGGCCGTCGGGGCCTCGAGCCGCCTCCCGCTCGGTGAACGGTCGTGCGCGGCGCGGCGGCCGGCGACGACAGACGCCACGAGCGACTCGCGTCCCCGTTGTCACCCGCTCTCCGATCGTCGCGCTGCCGGACACCGGCCGGGAACGCCGAACGTGCCGTTCCGCCTCCGACGTCAGTCCCCTGCGTTCCCGCGCGCCGGGTCCGTGGCACGGCGGCCGGCGAAGCTGCGGACGAGCGGGCGGTCCCAACCGAGGCCCGGCACCTTGCCGGACGGTGGCCAGTGGTCGTCGCGGCTGTAGGCCCACCATTCGAAC